>JAYEJY010000309.1:1202-7253 GCA_034660795.1 Promethearchaeati archaeon
TGTTCTAACTCCTCAAATCGACCTTCTTTTGAGAGATTGCCAATGGTACTCGTAATAGCTTGGGCGAAAAAATATTGCATTTCTGCATCTTTTCGATGTTTGTTGGCTAATACTCTAAACTCAAATAATAACTTATCACAGGTGAAATTTTGGCGGTTGGAACAGAAGCGATTTATTGCCACGGAATAACTTTTAGCTAAGGAATGAAGAATTTCATTACTATCGGTAAATAATTTGTGAAGCTTTTTTAAATTACGGAGTAATACTGAAGTCCCTTCAACATCCCATGTACCTCGAAGGCGATTGATGGCGTGATAAATTGCTCGAGCATTTATCTCAGCAAGTGAAAGAGACTCTTTATTCCGGGAAAAAAGAATGGATAATTCATCTAAAAGAAAAAGCATGTCAGAAAACGCTTTTCTCTCACCAAATAATTTGATTGCTTTCATAAGGGATTTGGCTAATAAATCTTGAATAGCAGTATTCAGAGGGTAGGTATCATAAATGTCTAAAAATTCATCAAGCCAATCATAAAATTGGTCAATTGGTTGACTTCTGGCGAAATTTATGATAAGATCAGCCAATTCTTTTGCCCGTTTTTCAGCATGATCTTCGTTTCCAGGAAATGGTGATTTATCGGTTCCTGACGGTGTTTTCATGTTGGAAAGTATCCAAGTTATGCTATTTGAATATTTCAATAGCGGTATTTTTTTTATCAATTAGATAATCCAGTATTTTCCTCATTTTTTTAGAAAAAAGAAGAAAAAGCAGGTCTTAGAGATCATAAATGGTAGTATATTTTGTATGCATTTCATCTATAAAATAGCGGGGTGTAAAAGGTTCCCCAGTTACTTCTTCAACTAAGTCAAGAGGATCAAAAAGATTACCTTTGGAACGTATGGATTCATTTAACCAATCATGAATAATTGATATATTGCCCTGTTGAAGATGGTCTTTCCAATCAGGAATATCTTTGTCAAGTTGTTTTACAAATTGCCCATTGTAATAACTTCCAAGGGAATAGGTAGGGAAGTAACCAAATAGACCCCAAGCATAATGGGTGTCTTGAAGAATTCCTTCCGCATCATTCTCTATCTCAACACCAAGGTAATCCTCCATTTTTTCATTCCAAAATTGTGGAAGTTCATCAACTGATAAATTGTCTTCAAATAATGCTTTTTCTAATTCATAACGTAAAATAATATGCATCGAATAGGTTACAGGATCAGCATGAATCCGAATTTTAGAAGGGGTAATAATATTGATCGCTCGTATAAATTCGTCAAAGGGAACATCTGCGAAAATATCCCCGGTCAATTCTTGAAATCGGGGATAATAAAATTTCCAAAACGAACGACTTCGGCCAATAATATTTTCAATAAAACGGGCTTGTCCTTCATGCATCGCGCTACTGGAAGCAGCACCAATCGGTTCCCATTTGTGATCCTCGGGATAATTTTGATTATATAATGCATGGCCACTTTCATGTAAAGCAGCAAAAAATGCTTGAGTAAAATCTGTCGGATTATAACGAACGGTTATGCGAATATCATCATAATAACCTGTTGTAAAAGGATGAACAGCTTCATCTATCCGTCCTCCAGCTAAATCATAATTTACAAGATGAGCGATGTCTTTCACAAGTTTTTTCTGGATTGAAACAGGACATTTCCGCTGAAGGATTAACTCATCAGGTTGATCATTAGCTGAAGTACATTTTTCAATAAGAGGGAGAAGTCCTTGCTTTATCATACTAAAAATTTCATCATAGAGTTTTTTATTCAGGCCTTTCTCGTTATGGTCTAATAAAACATCAAATGGGTCCTTATCTGGATCATAATAATGAGCCTCTTGTTTTTTTAACTCTATCATTTTTTTCAAGGGTTCTTTAAAAATTGAAAAGTCCGCTTGTTTTTTTGCCTTCTTCCATTTTTCTGTCGCAAGAGCAGAATGTCTAGTAAGCTTTACTGCAAACTCCTTGGGAATAGTCGTATCCTTATCATAATGCCTTTGGAGAAGTTCAATATTTCTTTTTTGAGGAAAAGATAATGTTGAATAATCATTATGGCTTTTGACTGATTTTAATAATTTACCAATTTGTGGGGAAGTTCGTCGTTCATGAATAATCCCTTCCAAAAAGGACCGTTCTTCAGACCGTTGAGCAACACCTTTATCAGGCATCATAACTTCATAATCCCAAAAAATGATGCTATTAATATTCGATAAAAGGGTATTCTCTTTATATTTCGTTAAAAGCTCTTCATAACTATTCACTAAAGATTTTTTTGAACTCAAAAGCTAGTACACCACTCGTGGTAGTGTAATCATCTTACATAAAGACTTTTTGACTTATTTTTCAATCACAACTAAAAAAACAAACTGTTACTGTTAAAAAAATAAAACATTTCGTACTTATGCTATTATGGAGCAATGTCTGTTAAATCAATAATAATCTTCTCACTTGAACCTTTAATGAAATGATATGTATAACAATCATCATTTTTGGTGATTTTAATGCGTTTGATGTGAACTTTTTTCTGCTCAAGATAACGTTTAATTGGCCATAGTTCGATAGCAAAAGAAAAATTACTGGCATATCCCTTCCGAATCTCTCTTTGCAATTCTTCGGTAAGAAAACCATTGTAAATTAAGACAAAACGGTCAACAGCAAACCCTGCATGTGTAAGAATAAACGGATAAATAAGAGATGTTCGCAAATCCTTCGAGGAAAGACCGGTATTTTCCTTATTTTTAACTTCATAAATTTCAAAAGTCCCCTTATTATACCGGAAAAAATCAAGACGTTTACGTAAAGGGGCGGGTTTAAGATAGCCATTATTAATCATTGTTTTAACAACTCGTTTTCTAGCACCACGTGCACGGAGTATCCATGTCGAAACAACGTCATCCGAAAAATGAAACCAGCCTTCATTGCAGTGCCAACATTTCCGAGAGAATTGCTCACCTGCTTTAATGCGATTTCCACAATGATCACAGACCTTCCAAGTATGATCTAGTTGTTCTTTGCGAACCCAAAATTCAAGATAAGGAGGTAAATCATTAAAATGTAGATACTCCCAGCGTTGGTCATATAGTGTAAACTGCGTCCGAAAAGGTTGAGTTATGATAAAGTACAGAGGATCCTCAGAAGCTAGCTTTTTAAGAAGATTCTTTACTGTGAGATCACTTTGTTGGTAACTCATAGTTTTTCTGACTAACTTTTCAAGCGCTAGACCTTTCAGGCGATTTTTCCTTTGCAGATTATTATTACAACCAATTGAGATGACATCCACTTGTGAAGAGAAATGCTGATTAAGCAAAGAAGGGGAGAAGTATTTAGGAAGCATTAGAAATCACCCGGAAAAGGCACATAACTATGAGTACTGCAATAGAGAAGCTCGAAAAAAAGTATTTAAACGCCAAGTTTCTCTAAAAAGTATATTAAAAAGCAGTACTTCATCTCTAAACAAACGAAATATTCAAAAAGAACAACATAACGAAAGAATACTACCCATGGGCGGGTGATCTAGCCTGGTGTGATGCCTGCCTTACTTGATCACCAATTAATTATTGGTGTCTAAGATAGCAGGCTGTCGCCGGTTCAAATCCGGCCCCGCCCACTAATTTTCTAATGAACAGGTAATCAATCAATTGGGTTTTTTGTAAGCGATAAAATGAATTCTGGTTTTGGAACAAAACAACCATTTAAAAAAGGGCAATAAAATATTATGACTAATTTTACTCAAACCATGGATTGTTATTATTGTGCCCGATACGAAACCAACTGAAGAAGAGGAAATCATCGAAGAGGTTGATGTAGAAGAAGCACACATTGAGGAAAAGGAACTCCAAGGGAATAACAAATGGCTTATCTGGTTAATTTCGATTTTTAATCTAAGTTCCCAAAATATCTTTATGCAATTCTATTCTATCTTTGCCAGAATTGTGGGGGTAAGTGCAACAATTATTGGATTTATTACCTCAATTCGCAATCTACTACGGGGCTTATTTCAAGGATCCATCGGGAGATTATCAGATAAGATAGGACGGAGATATATTCTTCTGTTCGGTTTTTTCTTAAGTTTCGCAATACCTATCCCCTTATTATTTGATTTTGCCCAGAATACCTATTTTCTGATTTTCGCATCATTGATTCAAGCATTTTCTATCAGTGTAGTATTACCAACGTGGAATGCGGTGTTAGGGGATGTAACACAACCTCGTTTTCGAGCAGCTTTTATTGGAAAAGTTACAGCCATAGGGCGAATTGTATCTGTGGCAGTGACCTTATCTCTTGCAGGAGTGTTTGCAATACTCGAGACATGGTTTGAAAATGTAATTACAATAGGTGGTCAGGTAATACAGATTACTTGGGAAATACAATACGGATTTGTCTTTATTGTTTCATCCTTGAATGCGCTATTATGCATTATTTGTGTTTTATTCCTTAAAGAAACTAACATTACTACGGAGGATGAAAAAGAAGATATCCCACGGTTGTGGGTTTCACTAAAAGACAAGAGTTTTGTCAAATACCTAATTGTTAATTCCGTTTTCGGGATTGCAATGTCTTTAATTTGGCCCGTTAATCCTATAATATTAACTGATGTCCTCAAGCTTACCTTCCCACAAGTAGCTATTGTAAATGCAACATTTGCAATTATTATAGGTGTAACAATTGTTATTGGAGGAAAAATAGCTGATAAAATAGGTCGGAGACCGCTCATCATTTTTGCGAATCTGATCTTGATTTTTTTCCCGGTTAGTATGATTCCAGCAATTCTTACCGATATATGGTGGTTAATTCTCATCTCAAGAGTAATAGGAGGTTTAGGAACAGGACTAAATCTTGTTGCAAAAAATGCGTATACATTGGATCTCGCCCCTAAGAAACTAATGGGGGCCTATTCAGGTGTACGTGAAATGTTTTATGGAATAACAACCTTTATTGGATCGTTTGCTTCTGGTTTCATTATTGATGCATTAAATATAAGTTACGACATTATAACTGTTGCAATCATCATGTCTATAGGAGTATCTCTCATCCGAAGTCTTGCTTCTACAGGCTTTTTATTTATTGACGAAAGTTTATGTGAAGAACAAGAGAAAGAAGAAGAAAGCGAGTAAACAGAAAAAACTAGAAAATGAATAATTATTTTTAAGCGAAGCTATTTTGTTCTTGTCTGGCTATCTTCAAAAGTGGATATATAGGCTTCCTCTTCAATCTCACCAATTTTCTCCTCTTCTTCTGGTTCTTTATCCAAACTTTCCTCAATCAGAAAATAACCCGTGGAAGCAATAAACCGCGTAACTGCAATAACAGTAAAGAGAATGAGAACCATTGATCGTGTTCCATAAGTAATCTCCAAAGCATCTGCAAAAAAACCAAAACTCAGAGAACCAATAAAGGTGGCTATTCCCCAACCTACTTGTGTGAGTCCACTGTATGCGCCCATTTGATCTTCCGGAGCGATATCAAGAACATAAGCATTTTGTGCTACTGTCACTAATCCCACTCCACTACCCCCAATAATATTTGAGAGAATAAGCCATAACCAATTATCCATTAGAATCGCAACTATAGTAATAACAGGTATAGTAAACATCGCCATACGACCAATAATAAGTAAAGGTTTCCGACCAAAACGGTCGCCAATTTTTCCTCCAAAGAAATTTGTCAAACTTGAGCAAGTAGAAAAAATTGCTGATATAATAGCTATTTGAGAAAATTGTAAATCAAGCACATTGATTTGAGCAATAGGAAAAATGGGCCAAAGTGTTGCTATTACTAACCCAAAAAATGAATTAATAATAAAAAATTGTAAGAATGTTTTGTCTTTTAAGGCGACAAACATTTTTGGCGGGACGATTTTTCGATCAGTAATACGTGTTTCTTTTAAGAAAAGCACGCCTATAAAGCCTAATAAGAAATTAAATGCAGAAATTCCAAACGCTATGCCATATTCAATCTGCCAATTAAATTCTTTCAATTCAAATATTAAGGCTAATAATAACATTAAGCTAACGGAAACTGCTGTTCCAAGAGAAGTT
>JAYEJY010000310.1:0-7229 GCA_034660795.1 Promethearchaeati archaeon
TATTAAGTATTAACTCATTTTCTATTTATTACTGTTTTTGTGTTCTTTTTTAAAAAATTATTTGGTTTCTAAAATTTGGAGCCTCTTTAATCATATCACAGATATTCAAAACCTAATTACTATCAAAAGAAATAATAATTTGTATTAGAAGAAAATAGCTAGAAAAAATATTTCTATCTATATAGTTACTAGCTTTTAGAACTCTATAACTTACTATTAATAATTGCCTGAAAATATTCTTGTTTCATCAAATGTTGGTTAAACTCTACTTCAAAATTACTAGGCAATTATCAAACAAACTTTAACTAAAATGATGCTATTATGTCTCAAACAAGTGATTCAAAGGTTTCTGAACAATCCTTACCTGGTTCGACATTATCTAACTTTTTTCATTTAATGTGGCAGAATAAATTTAATATAAGCTGGAAATATCTTCCGCGTGCTCTGTTTGCTTTTTTTATTGTTCTTTTAACAACACCTTTACGGATAATCGATTCGCTCGTGTATCTAGTAAAAATTAATAAAAGAAAAATATCGAAAGATCCAGTTTTTATTATCGGGCATTGGCGATCTGGTACAACCTATCTACACATGTTATTTGCTCAAGATAAGCAATTTGGTTTTGCCTCAAATCTACATGCTTTTATGCCACATGTTTTTTTAAGTGGTGAAGGTATTTTTCGGCGTTCAATAAGGAATGTTATGCCAAAAACCAGACGAATGGATAATTTTCCTTTAAAAGTTGATTATCCTTCAGAAGAGGAATTTGCTATTGCTAATACCACTCCTTATTCATTTTATAATGGGTTACCCTTCCCTAAAAATCGTAAATACTATGCAAAATTTATCACCTTCAAAAATAAACCCAAGCAAAGCAAAAAATGGAAACGAGCCTATAAGCGATTTATTAAGAAAGTGTCTTACAAATTTGATGGAAAACAACTTGTGTTAAAAAATCCGCCAAACACTGGTAGGTTAAAGATATTACTTGATCTTTTTCCTAACGCTAAATTTGTCCATATTTATCGCAATCCATACAAGGTTTTTCCTTCTACAAAAAAAATGTATGAAAAGATGTTCCCCTATTTCTTTTTACAAAAGGCAAAAGTAGTTCCCACTGATTTTATTCTTAATGTTTACCGAGAAATGTACCAAGAGTATCTAAAACAAAAAGAATTTATCCCTGAGGAAAATCTTGTCGAAATCAGTTATGAGTCTTTTTTGGAAGATCCTCTTGCAACAATGAAACATATTTATGATTCATTAAATGTTGCTGGTTTTTCAGAAGCAAAAGCTGCTATGAAAGCTTATATTGATGATCAGAAATCGTATAAACCGAATAAACACCAATTATCTGCAGAAATGATCCAGAAGATAAACAACCAGTGGGGTTTCATGATAGAAGCTTTCGGGTATAAAAAACGTACACCATAATTTTTCTCCTTTTCCTTTTTGAATTTTCATCTAAAATTTCTTCATCCCTATAGAAAAAGTACTAATTTAGAGATGAAATATTTGAATTTGGGAAAATTTCATATAGGTGTTTCTAATTCCTTTCTCTTTGCCTACTAATTTTTGTAGGTTATTAATTGGAGGAATACCATAATAATGCGGAAAAGATTATTCATTCCGGGACCCACAGAAGTTTTCCCAGAAGTGGCACTTCAACAAGCAAAACCAATGATTGGTCACCGTCCAAAAGAATTTACTGAATTATATACTGGAATTATAAGTAAAATACAGGAATTCTTTGGAACCGATTATTTGCCAATTGTTCATACTGCTTCTGGTACAATTTTTATGGATATTACAGCCCGTTCGCTTGTTAAAGAACGAGCTCTTTGTTGTACTTGCGGCGCTTTCTCAGAACGTTTTGCAATAACACTTGAAGATGCCGGTATAAAAGTTGATAAACTCGCTGTTGACTGGGGTAAAGCGATAAAACCAGATATGGTTCGTGAAAAGCTTTCCTCAGGTAAATATGACACCGTAACAGTTTGCCATAACGAAACGAGTACAGGTGTAAGAAACCCCATTTATGAAATAGGTGAAATGATAGCAAAAGAATTTCCTGATGTTATCTATGTTATCGATTCTGTTTCAGCGATGGGTGGAGATAAAGTTGAACCTGAGAAAATTCATAGTGACATGATTTTTGCTTCCACACAGAAATGTTTCGCACTCCCACCCGGACTTTCAATTTCTATTCTTTCTGATAAAGCAATAGAACGTTCGGAAGAAGTCCCCAATCAAGGACGCTATACAAGTCTGAAAGTCTTGAAATCCTATTGGGATAGAAAACAACAGACACCTGCAACTCCTGCTGTCTCGTTATTATATGCTCTTGATTATCAATTAGATCAAATGGTTGAGGAGACGCAAGAAAAACGATACCAACGCCATGCTGATATGGCTAAGTGGACTCAAAAATGGGCTAAAAAACACTTTGAAATGTTCCCAGAAGAAGGATATGAGTCAGTAACTGTTTCAACTATCAAAAATACGTTGGGTAAAAGTGTTGCTGATCTAAATAAGGAATTAGCGAAGAGACACTTTATGATCTCTAACGGGTATGGTAGTAAGTTAAAAGAAAAAACCTTTAGAATTGGTCATATGGGTGATTGGACCGTTCCTGATGTAAAAGAAGTCTGTCATCATATTGAAGATATATGGGAGCTGTAAGCAATGAAAGTTATCGTTTGTGATAAGATTCATGAAAAAGGAGTAGAACTCCTGAAGGATAAAAACTATGAAGTTGAAATTGCTTGGGATGTTCCCAAGGATGAGCTGAGTGATATTATTGGTGATTGTGATGGCGCAATTGTTCGCTCCGCTACAAAACTAAAAGGTGATTTACTCGCTGCAGCTAAAAATTTGAAAGTTGTAGGTCGAGCTGGCATTGGCTTAGATAACATAGATTTGGAAAAATGTAAAGAACGAGGTATTGTTGTACACAATACTCCGACAGCAACAACAAATTCCGTAGCTGAGCTTGCATTATCTTATCTTCTCGCTCTTGCAAGACCAATCGTGAAAGCAATCAATACACTTCGAGACGGAGAATGGGCAAAGAAGCAATTGAAAGGCACCGAAATCTTAGGAAAAACACTGGGAGTCATTGGCTGTGGTCGCATCGGTTCTGCTCTCGCCCAAAAGGCGGATGCTTTAGGCATGGATATAATTGGCTATGATATTGTTGATATTGATGAAAAGGTCATTACGCAACTTGATTTTGATGAAGTAATAGCGAAAGCTGACTATATCTCAATGCATTTACCATTAACTGATAAAACTAAGCACATGATAAGCACAGAAGAATTCAATAAAATGAAAGATGGTGTTTGCATTGTTAATTGTGCCCGTGGTGGAGTAATTGATGAAGAAGCCTTATATAATGCCATTAAGGACGGGAAAGTTCGAGGTGCAGCTTTAGATGTCTGGGAGACAGAACCAATAAAAGATGAATATGCAAAGAAGCTCCTAGAACTTGAGGAAGTTATTGGGAGTCCTCATATTGGTGCGCAAACTGCTGAAGGACAAAAGCGTGCTGGTGTGCAAGTCGCTGAGGCAATCATTAAAGAATTGCATTAGCCTTACGACTTTTTCCCTTTTTTTAGCTTACCAATAAAAATTTAAAACACTGAATCTCAAGAAGCTAAAGAGAAAAGCTCTTTAGCTTCAAAATAATTTTTTTAAGGAAGTGAGATAATTATGGTAGAAGTGAGACCTTTCCCAGGTATCCGGTATACAAAAAAAGCAGGTTCATTAGAAAATTTAGTAGCACAACCATATGATAAAATTACCCCTGAAATGCAAGAGAAATATTATGAAAAATCTGAGTATAATTATTGTCGATTGACTCTTCCTATTGAGGATAATCGCTACGAAATTTCTAGAAAACGATTAGATAAATGGTTTAGTGAGAATATTTTCAAAGAAGATGCTAAACCAGGTTTTTATGTTTATTTTCAGGACTTTGAAATAGAAGGTAAGAAATATATTCGTAAAGGATTTTTTGGGGCTGTAAAACTTCATCATTTTACAGAAGATATTGTGTTGCCACATGAATGGACCCATAAAGGCCCTAAAATTGACCGCTTAAATATGTTAAAAGCAACGCAAAAATTCTTGGAACCAGGATTCATGCTTTATAATGATGAAGAGAAAAAAACGTTGAAAATATTTAGTCAAATTTCTAAAAAGAAACCGGAAATGGATGTCATTGATGATTTGGGCGTTAGAAATCGGGTCTGGAAAATTACTGATCCTAAAAAAATTAAAGTAATTCAAGATGTCCTTGCTGCTCCGCCTGGTCAAGTAGTGATAGCTGATGGTCATCATCGATATGAAACAGCATGTGGTTATCGTGATACACTCCGTGAAAAACGAGAAAATTGGACAGAGGATGAGGCAGCGAATTTCCGTATGACTCTCCTTGTACCCGTACAAGATGAAGGGCTAATTATTTTGCCAACCCATCGAGTTTTAGCTGACCAAGAAATAACGGAAGAGCACTGGGTAAAAATTGATGAATTCTTTACAACCCAAGAACTCTCGAAAGAAGAAATTGAAGACTTTATGGAATCTCATACAAAACATGCTTTCGTATTATATACAAAGCATAAAACAATCGGTTTGTTATTAAAAGATCCTTCGGTAATTGACCAATTTTTAGAAGAAGACCATGCGGAAACATACAAACAATTAGATGTGGTAATTGTCAGAGAATTGCTTTTTAATGGAATATTCCAAACCGGAGAACTACATATTGATGAAGATATCTTCTATATACGTTGGATTAAAGATGTCATCAAAAAAATAGAAAATGACGAAGCATCTCTAGCGGTAATTATGAATCCCACTTCAGCAAAAGAGGTTTTAGATGCCTCCAAAAAACATGAGCGGATGCCTTCCAAATCAACAGATTTCTATCCAAAGATGATCTCTGGCCTTCTAATGGAAGATATAAGTGAAGGTAGGAAACTAAAACGATAGTTTCTTCCATCTTCTTTTAATTTTTTTTAATCGTTTTTATTCTTTCTTGAACAAAATCTTATATAGTATTATCTTTGCAAAAAAAGATGAGATAAAAAATACAAGGTGACAGACATGCCCCATGAAATAAAAGATTTATCGAAACTTGATGAAGTCATAGAACGAGCAACTGAATGTCGTGTCAAACGAATTGGCGATCAAGTCAAGATGAAATTCAAAACGAAACACAAACTATATACAATTAAAGTTTCAGTTGATGAAGCAGAAGCTATTCGTGCTAGAATTTCAGTGCCAACAGTTGATTATTAACTTCTCTCTTTTCAACTTTCTTAGTTAATTTTTCTTTCCTATAAAATAAGAAACCAATTGTAGCCCATTTGAGATTTGGTTGGTCTATAATTCTTATTTTGTTAAACCTTGATATCTTATTAATTGCTTAATAATATCCTGTTTTTCCATTGAAATGTTACAATATTTACATCGAATTTTTAACGGCGACTCTTGTTTTACTTTATAGGATTGCTTAGGGGGTTCACGAGCATTAGTAATACATCGTGGATTGATGCATTTAGGGAAACCAGATATTTCTTGAGGTAATTTAACTTGGAATTTATTTACCACTTCAAAATTCTTAATTTCATTAATGGTAGCTTTTGGTGAAATCAGAGCAATTTGGTTGATTTCATCTCTATCAAGAAACCGGTCTTCAATTTTTACAATATCTTTTTTACCCTTTTTCTTACTGGGGACATTAAGGGAGATCGTTACCATAGAGCCTTCCCGTCCGGTTATTCCTAACATTTCCAATACTATTAGTGCCATCCCTGCAGAAATGTGATCAAGAACCGTTCCTTTCTTAATTTTACTAACTTTTAATTCCGATTTTTTAGTTTCTTTTTCAGTCATGTTTTTTTTCACCAATAATATTTTCTAAACTTTTCCTCCCAAAATTAGGTTAAGTATGGCCATCCTTACTAAAACTCCATTAAAAGCTTGTCTAAAATAGACTGCATGAACAGTGTCGTCAATATCATAGGAAATTTCATTCACTCGAGGTAAGGGATGTAAAATAGGTATTGGTCCCTTCGCATCCTCCATCATTTTTTTGTTTAAAACATATGCATCTTTCACTTTTTCATAATCACTTTCTTGTGGAAATCGTTCCTTTTGGATGCGTGTCATATAGATAGCATCAACCTTCGGGATTATATCGCTTAAATTCTCCGTTTCAGTGTAGTTCAATCCAGTCTCTGATAAATCAGTCTTAATTTCTTCCCGAATCTTTAAGGAAGGTGGAGAAACAAAATCAATTTGTATATTTTCAAATCTAGCTAATGAATAAGCTAATGAGTGAACCGTTCGACCATATTTTAAGTCTCCTACCATTGCAATACGTTTACCTTCAATACCATCTAATTCTTTACGTAACGTAAGTAGGTCTAATAATGCCTGAGTAGGGTGCTCTTCAGAACCGCTGCCACCGCTTACTATTGGGATTTTTGAAAATTCAGCTGCTAAGCGAGCTGATCCTTCTAAAGGGTGACGTATTACAATGATATCGCCATAATTTGCGACTGTCCTAATAGTGTCTGATAAACTCTCACCTTTGGCAGCGGAAGAGGTTCTCGGATCAGAAACCGTTATAACTGAACCGCCTAATCGGTGCATTGCTGACTCAAAACTTAAGCGTGTCCGGGTGCTTGGTTCCATGAATAAAGAAATTAATATCTTTCCAGCAAGTGGTTTCTTGTTTGAATCGATTATTTTTTCCATCTTTTCTGCTTCATTTAAGATAATCGTTAGATGTTCTTTAGTTAAATCTCGAATTGAAACCAAACTTTTCCCGTACAAAATTTTTTTGTTCATTTTTTCTCAATACCTTTTTGTATTCTTATTCTAAAAAAGTATTGCCTTCAACATTGAAAAAAGGATGCATAAGAAGAAAAGAGGGAGAAAAAAAAGGAAAATTTATGATGGTGAGGGAGTTGTGGCAGCTTGCGCTGATGGTGTTGCTCCTAAAAACTGCCTGACATATTTTCCTAAGCCAATTGAGGTTAGAAAATACCAACCAGTAAAGCCCATCCAAGTAAGGTTTTCGAGATATTTCACATTACGAATGATCAATGGTATCTCTGGAAATTTGAACGGCATCCAAGCAACAGGAATATTAACAAAAGCTGACCGCATCAAAAAGAAAATGATGGTAATCGGAATAAAATAAACTAACATCGGTT
>JAYEJY010000311.1:0-7137 GCA_034660795.1 Promethearchaeati archaeon
GGATATCATAGGTTTAGATACTAAAAAAGTATTAAAAGCTTTAAAAGCTGTGCCAGTTGCAAAAACAGTTGTAAATGTTGCTCAAATAGACCCCCGGAATGATCCAGAAGGATTATACATGTTACTTGCTGGAGTTGAAAATCTTGAACAGTTATTTGGCAGTGAAACTTCAACAACATTTTCTCCTATGGCTCACAAAGTCGGTGTTTTATCTCAAGGTTTTGTTGTTGTTAACGAAATACAACGTTTACCACTTAATTTCCTTGAAGCATTAATGGGTTTCTTGGAAGATCCAAGTGGTATTAAATATAGTATTCAAGGTAGACCAGCTTATGTCGATGGAGCAATGATTTTTACCTCAAACGCTCCCCTAAATGTTTTTGGTGAAGAAGCCCAACCAATTATTAATCGTATTCCTGAAGTCTTATGGCCGGCAAGAGTTAAATCAGATAGAGTGAAAATTGTCGAAGATATGTTCAAAGAGCATTTAGCTTTATGTTTGAATAATATGACAGCTAACCCCTATTTAGTCGATCTTATAGGTAAAACTCAAAAGTTCGGACAAAAAGGCGTAAGTAAACTTGCTATAGAATTTATTGGATATCTTGCTGATTTATCTATTCCTAATCCTCTAAAAGCTGGAGAAACGGAAGCATATGCTAGGAAAAAAGTAACAAGAGATATGTTCTTTAAATCCTTGATTGAAATACATGATCCGGAAAAGACTCCGCATGTAGATCTTCGAACACTTTATAGCTTAATTGGTGAAACGGTGTTGCGAAAAGATGAATTCTATGAAGGTGACGGTGTTGCTATTCTAAACATAGATGATGCTAAACGAATTGCTGAACTCTTTGATGTTCCAAAGAACCTCATTAATGACGCTCTCCAGGAAGTAAAAACAAATCTACGAAGAGAATTGAAAGCAGGTGGAAGCTTGACAACAGTTGAATCGATCTCAGAAGATATTGACAAAATGAAAGCATTAACTGATAAAGAACTCAAAGAAATTATCATTAAATATGAAGGCTTTGATGACCAACCAAGCAAGATTCAAGATAAAATTGTTGAACAATTACGTTCAGGCTACGAACAGCTTTTATTAGTTGATCATATCTAAAATTATGAACATTTATTATTCATAATTTTTTGAGAGTGTAGAAGCAAGAAGTGCGTTAAGATGCCCCATAGAATACATTATATGAGTCAAGAACGAATTACTGATCCGTTAACAATCTGGCGTGATCCTGATTTCATTTTTGATTTTGCAGATGCTGCCACAGTTTTGCAAAAATGGCGTGATCCTAAAAAAGGCCAAAGCTCCCGTGAAGCATTAGTTCTAGGAATGTCTTTAGAAAACGCTGTTGCTGTAAAAAATATTCGACGTAAATTACTCGTCACACCATTAACTACAATGGAAGAACAAGATTTGCTTCGAGAACTTGAGATACTTGAATATATAGGAAACAATGCTTTACCCGATGCGTTATTAAAAGTAAATCTAGGTGAACTCCAAACAAAAGAGGAAATAGAAGATTTTATTCAAAAACATTTGAAGGGGTATGAAGGCTCTGCAGAATATAAAAAGCAATTAACAGAATCGCTACGAACACTTGAAGAATTAACTGACATTGAAATTACTGATCGCTTTGGTCATTCTATGCGGATCAAAAGAGAAGATGTTATGGACTTCTTAGGGAATCAATTAGGTAGCTGGTTAGCAAGACAATTACCTGCAAGACCTATTTCAGATACAATTGTTAGACCTCATGGTAAAGTCCATAAAAAGAAAACTTTCGAACATTCTATTCTTAGCTCACAACAAATTCCGCCAACTTCAATAGATATTGATGATATTGTTGTTATGAAAAAAGATAGAAATGCACAAATTTACTTAATAACCGATACTTCTCAATCAATGAGAAATATAGTGCAAAACACTAAATTTTCAAGATTAGAGGGGGCATTATTAACAGCATTAGCTATTTTCTATTACTTTAAACGACAAGGGAGAACAAGAAGAACAAAGAAAGATGCTTTTAAAACAGCTGTTGTTCCGATTGAAAAAAGGCGGAGAATAGTGACAAGTGAATCAACTCTTGAAAAATTTTTACTTACTGCCCAAGCTCGTGGCAGGACACCAATGAGTAAAGCGATTCAAACTGCTATTGAACATGCTGAAGTAAAGAAAAATACCCAAGATCGAGACATTCATCTGATTATAATTACAGATGGCCGACCAAATGAGTTAATACCAGGCTATAAAGCAAATCCATCAAGTAGTTTAGAAACATATTTCCGAGAAGAAAGACCGGAAATTGATCCCGTTACACGAAATTGTTACCTAGAAATAAATAGCTTATTACGACCATTAATTCGAGATAAAAGCAGAACTTGGAAAATATCTTATTTCTTAATAGGTTCAGAACGAATGAAATTAACAGATATTTGGCGTGACACTAAAAGAACCTTACGGGGAATAACAAATCCAATCATTATCGACCCATCAAGGATGGATCTCTTAGCACAAACAATTGTAAAGGAGAGCATGAGACTTGGACAAGCAATTATTAGTTAAAATCTATAAGCAAGCCCGGAAAGATTTCAAATCGTTTGTGGGTGAAACACCGGAAGACTATAAGATTCTTGTCTTTATTGACCCTGATCTGCATGGAAGTTTATACCAAATCATGGAATTAGGTGATAGTCCCCATGCTGTCTTAACACGTGAACAAATAAATAATCTTCGAAAATCACGAATAAGAGATTTTATGCCTGATGAATGTATTTCAGTTTATCACAGTAATCCAACGATGATTTATTTAAGTCTGCCAAGAGAAATTGAATCATCTACTGAACAAGAATTTGCTCTAAGAATTATGCTTATTCACGCATTTGCTCATGCATATTTTGCTGCAAACAGTAAATCCAATGATAGTCAAACAAGAACCGAAATTTATCAAATGGACTTGGTTATTAAAGAATTATTAGTTAATAATGCCTATGGTTTGAAAGACGAACGAGGTATACATTGGGGGCTTCCATACTTTCAAGATATGGTAGCAGTAATTAGATTATTAACAACTTTTGGTGTCCAAGAATTTTATATTCCTCCCGAAACATCTCGAGAAGCATCATTATTTCAAAATTTTCTTTTAGAAATTATTGGTTATCTTAAAAAACGTGCTGAATTAATACATAAAAAACATTTAACCAGTATTCTTGGGGAGGCATTTGCAAATTATATTCATCGAGAAATTGCTCAAAAAATATTGGACTCAGCAGAATATGAATTTGATGAATTGCCTCGTTTGCTTAAACCATTATATGCTCCGCCTATGACAACATTTAGCTATGAGTTATTAAAACAAGCATTTGAAGAGAAACTAGATGAGCCAAAAGAGGTTATTAAAGAGACACTGAATTTGCAAAGTGATCTTGATCTTATCAAAAAATTTGGCAAAGGGTCAGATGTTAGAAAATTAATTGAAAATCTTCGAGAAACAACACAACCACAAAATGTTTATTGGCATGCTGATTCTGGAGGCTATTGGCGAAAAACTTGGAATATATATGAAAATAGTTGGGATGAAATCGATTCGTATGTAAGATTTCTGAATAAATATCAATGTATCAATGTAGGCGAATGGCTAAAAAATAGTGATGATTTTACTTTTTATGGTTATATCAAAGTTGATTCTAAACCAGTTTATGTATTTGAAATTGATGATGAATCAATTAGTTTAGAACAGTTACTAGTTCTACATAATCACAGTTTATTGTATCGAGAAGATTTCAAAATGCCTATACCTGGTTTTCCAGATATTATTATGTTCAAAAAAATGGATCGTATGATTGTTGGCACTCTATTATCCATTGGGCAAGTACAGGAAAATCCTATCTCTCCATGGGATATTCCGACATTTACAAGGGCTGTAGATATTTCAAAAGATTTTCTTGATTACGCTGAACAGAAGAAAGAACAACGAGAAGAGCAAGAACAAACAAGTGCTATTGGAGAGTCGTTAAAAACAAAAAATATTCAACGGAAGAATGTTGATTATTCGCATCTCAATAAAATGAGCCAGTCAAAATTATCTACAGTAAAGGTTTTGATTGATGAAGTAATTGAGCAAATGGAAGGTGGATTCTAATGGCATTCATTAAACGCTTTATACAAAGAGGGATTGCTAAACGAAGATTAAGCTCTGAGGAAGAAATTGATCGTGTGAAAGCAGTCCTAACGTTTGCTGATGTTGGAACAGAAAGATCGCTTGAGCAACTAATTGAGGGACTAGAGGATCCATCTTGGAATGTACGTAATGCTTGTGCTATGGCGATTGCACAAATATATGAGAAAGAACCAAACAATGAACTTATTACTACTCTACATAACGAATTGGAAAATGCTTCTTTAGCTAAGAAATTAGCAATCATTGAAACGCTCGGGAAAATTGGGAATGATAACTCCTTGCCAATTCTTAAAGAGTACCTTCAAAAAAGTCGAGCTGATTTGCAATATGCAATAATAATTGCCTTATCAAATTGGGCTAATCTTGATTTATTGCCGTCATTGATATCTGTTGGAGATTCAAAAGATTATCTTACGCGAAGAGCAGCATTAATGTCATCCTATGAAATAATTGCTGATGCATTGCCAAATTCTACTCTTCAAGATTTCTTACCATATTTCAAATGGATTGTTCAAATTTATGTAGAAACAGGATATTTGGGTCCGCTTATATTACGATTTTTTGATTTAGACAAAACTGATTTGGATACATCAATATTCCCGGTACCCTTAAATGAGTATGAATTTGTTTTAATCAACGAACTTTTGGATGAAAGTGATTTCAATCCTAAAAGGTATGAACTTTTCCATGAAATGGCCTATCCTATAATGTTTTAGGAAAGTTTTACTTTTCCTTTCATTTCTTAATTTGCGCTAATCAGTAACTCTATAAATATTCGTGAGAATTTTGAGAAAGTATAGAATTTAGAATAAATAACAAGCTAAATCTTATTAATTATACTTTAGAGGCATGGGAATGGAAAATGAATCTGTGAATGAAACCGCAGAGAAACTATTGCGAAAATTAATGGATAGAAGTGGCGCTTCCGACATAATCTTAACAACAGAGGAGGGTTTACCTTGTTGTAGTGTACATGAACATCAAGGATCCATTAATGTAGAAGGCACAGCAGCTCTTCTTATTGACACCATAAAAAGTATTAGCAGTCTTCTAAAATTACAAAATCCAGCGGAAAAAGACAGTTTTCGTCATATGAATATTCGCACAGAAAATGGTTGTATGTTAATTGCACGTTCAGAGAATTTTACCATGGCCCAAAAATTTGTAGGAAAAGAAAAAGCTCAAAGGGCTGGATTGTCTGTTCGAGCAGCAAAAAGAACCCTGAGAGAAATTGAAGAATTATTTCGTATCTTTTTTACGCATTAAGTAAGAGACTATTATTTTCCCTCGTTTTGATATTGTCCTTCGTATCCCTTGGTAACTTTATGCGTTTTTATGAAAACAATTTGAGCTATACGGGCATTTTGAAAAATACGAAGAGGGTGGGTAACGACTAATAATCCCTGACCGCGTCCAGAATAACCTGAATCCCACCAAGCGCCAATGATAGTACCACCCATCCGAAGAAGGGAACTGCGTGGTTGAATAATGCCAACAGCAGTCTTAGGAACCGAAACGATTTCATTATATCGAATAATATATGAGCCCTCTTCTAAATCCCAATAATTATCCGCTGTAAAGGATAATGGTTTATGTTCTGGTATAAATCTTTTAGAATTATCAAAATCAATAACTCCCTTACCTTGAATTTTAGCGATTTCTTTTATAGTTAAATCAAAACCATTTATTTGGCTTTGTTTTGAGAAATTGATTGCTTCATCAATAACTTCAGAGAAATTACCTGTCCAGATTGCAGAGTATGATTCATTACTTGTTTTTTTATTATTTTTCATAAATAATTCTCCATGCTCCAAAAAGACATTATTTATTAAAAAATTGCCGCTTGAATAAGAAAAAAAGGGCATAAGAAATAGTAAATTACAAATAGGAGAAGATAAAGGGTTTAAGTGGAAACAATAAAAACCGAAGTGTTTGAAATGAGCTTTATTAAAGTAGAAAATCTTAAACCAGTCAAAAAGCCAGGTATAAATATCCGTGTAAGAGTTATCGCCAAAGGTCAACCAAGAACTGTAAAAACTAAATATGGTCATTCCCGTGTTTGTGATGTCAAAGTCGCTGATGAAACAGGTACAGTTAATCTTAGTCTTTGGGGAAGTAAAATTAGTGAAGTAAGTTATGGAGACCTTCTTGAGATTAAAGAGGGATACAATAATGTTTGGCAAGGAAGACCACAGTTGTCATTAGGAAGAAACGGGACGATGGAAAAAATTGAGGATGAAGATTTCCCAGATGCTAAAGAACTTCTCCAAATGTTCATTGAAGAGAATCAATAATTTTATCTTAATATCTCTTACAATTTTTTTACATATAATTAAATAATGATTAAGAAATATTGAAATTGAGTAAATCTATTTTTAACTAAAAAGAAGGTATCACAAATGCAAAAAGCTGTTATCGTGTGTCTTGAAAAACCTGAAAAATTTGAGAACAGAAAAAATTATGTTAGTCTTGAAGAATTTAATGAAATGCTTAAGCAAGGATGGGAAGTAGAAGTTCAGGATCCTATAGGTACTAATTACAATCTTATTATTTTAGAAAAAGAATAAAATCAATAATGCCTTTGATAATTAAACATGCCTTATTTCAGAATCATAAGCGTTAACTCTAAATCGTCTCATATAGTAATCATCCCAATCAACTAAATTGGGAGGAAAAGGTTGGAAAAGTGTTTGTGATTTAATATAGTCATTATCATAATGAATTGCTAACGTTTGAAGAGCTGAAAAAACACCTTCTTTAGGAATATAATTACTAATAAATTGCTTGTAAAGATCTTCTAGGAATAATGTTTCGTTTTTTGAAATGTCTCCTTTAAGATGTTTTTGTAAATTTTTACAACTTTTTACTATATTTTCACGACTAGGACTAACAAGTAAATTTTTCCTAAAAAGAATAAAATAATTTTTAGATTTACTATTAATTC
>JAYEJY010000312.1:0-7136 GCA_034660795.1 Promethearchaeati archaeon
ATTTTTGAATCCAATGCAAATGGTTTGACAGGTATTATAACCCCAATTCAAGAAACAACACGTCAAACTATACAAGAAGTTCCTTCTATTGAAACACCTAAATTTGAAAAATATATTCAAGGATTCTTTTCTGAAGCTAAAAACGAAATTGGTGCAATTTCAGCTAAAGTAAAAGGGCTTGATCAAAATCGGAAAGATTTAGAGAAAAATATCCAATCAATAATTCGAACATTTAATGATTATGCTAATAATGCAAAAGATAAATTCGAAGAACAAAAAACAGAAGCATTAAAAAAAGTTGACAGAATGCGAATGGACCGAGATAAACGCATCTCAGAATTATCTCAATTAAAAGAAAGCATTGACGAAAATGCTGAAACCCTGGTAAAAAACCTCCATACTGTTATTCGAAATCGTAAGAAATTAGCTAAACATTCAACATTTAAACTTAATCGGAATGCCCCAACCGAAGTAACTTTGGCACTATATCTTGTCCAGTTACAAGAAAAGGGAAAAGCGCGTTATTTTGTTATCCCTCCTATAACCTTTAAACAAAAAGGCTCGGAAACTGACTATCCCACAATTTACAAAAATTCTGCTATTCAAGGCGAACAGAAAATAATGGACAAAATTGCTGAAGAATTAGTTTTTAACAGACGATTGAAAGACACATTCAAAACATTAAAAGAGAATAATTATGTCAAATCTGGAGAATTCAAAGATGCTGTCAAAGAAGGTCTGAAATTTCTCGTGTCCAATAAATTGTTAAGCAAAAAACTTGCAAAAGAAATAAATGGTTTCACCAGTGATATAAATCTAAGATAAGGTGAGATAATTGCATAATCAAAACAAGGTTGGTACAATAGTCATCGTGGGAGGGGTGCCTGGTGTCGGAAAAACAACAGTTATTAATGAAACACTACGATTAGCGAAAAACAATAATTTCCCACTCGAACATATTGTTTATGGAACGGTGATGATGGATATCGCAAAATCAGATTATGATGTTGAAAATCGCGATCAATTGCGTAAATTACCCCCTCTTACCCAAAAAGCAATACAACGTCAAGCAGCTAAAAAAATTGCAAGTCAATCAATTGGTAAAACAGTTATTGTTGACACACATTTTGCAGTTAAAACGAAAACTGGTGCCTTTCTGGTGGGAATTCCTCGTTGGGTAGTTGATGAATTGCCTCCTCAACTATTAGTATTAATTGAAACAAAACCAAGGAATATACTTAAACGACGAGGTAAAGATGTTAATAGACATCGAGATAAAGACTCGATTGATTTATTACATGATCATCAAGATATCAATAGAGCCATGGCTGCAGGAATTAGCCAACAGACAGGTTCATTATTAACAGTAGTGGAAAATTATCCGGGAAAAGCAAGAGAAGCAGCTGAAAATCTTTTAGGGCAAATCCAAGCTCTAATTATAAAATAGTATACTATGTGATATTTAAAAAACTCTTTAAATTATAAGTAAATTTATTATTATATACTCATAAAATAACTTATTATATAGAATAAAATGGTGAAAAAAAATACGGAAGTATTGAAATGACAGGAATATGGTTAATTGGTGCATATGGCGCAGTGGCAACAACCACAATGACAGGTTTAGCAGCAATTAAAGCAGATACAGCTCCCAGCTTACAAGTAGGTATAGTTACAGAATCCGATGAATGTGATCCAATTAGAAGTAAATTCCCATTAAAAGAAATAATGATGGATGGAAATGAGGTTCGATTCTTAAAAAGAAATGCATATCAAGCATCAGAAAAAATCTGGGAAGAAAATTATCATTTCCAAAGACATTATCTTGAATCAGCAAAAAATGAATTGTCAAAAATTCAGGCGAAAAAGGGTACTGCACTTAATTGTGGTCCCGGAGTAGATGCATTAGGTAATTTGGAAACATTAGAGCAAGATGGATTAACTGTTGCTGAGATTGTTCAAGAATTGGAGACTGATTTTCAGAATTTTAAAAACGAACACGGAGATGTTGTCGTTATTAATACAGCATCAACTGAACAACACATCCCTTTAACAAAAGAACATCAAACGCTAGAAAATTTTGAAAAATTGATTAAGGAAGATAAAAAAGATCAATTAACAGCAAGTATGCTTTATGCATATGCCGCATTAAATCAAGAAATACCTTATGGAAATTTCACCCCCTCTCATGGAGCTTCAATCCCCGCATTAAGAGAACTGGCAATTAAGAAAAAAGTCCCACATATGGGTGATGATGGTAAAACCGGAGAGACATTGATGAAAACAACTCTCGCCCCTATGTTTAAAATGAGAAATCTGAAAATCCTCGGTTGGGCAGGGTTTAACATACTTGGGGATGATGACGGTATTACCCTAAGTAAAGATCGGAATAAAGAAAGTAAAATTGAAAGTAAAGATAAAGCTATTAGTAGTAGTATTGGATATACACCTTTTTCCATTACAGAAATAAAATATTTCCCTCCGTTAGTTGATCATAAAGTTGCATGGGATTATATAAGTTATCGGGGATTCCTTGGCACAAAAATGGCCCTACAATTTACATGGCATGGTATTGATTCTATTTTAGCTGCTCCCATTGTACTTGATATTGCGCGTAGTTTATTGTTTGCCCGTGAACGTGGTGAGTTTGGGGTTATTCATGAACTTGCCTTTTTCTTCAAACATCCCATTGATGACATTATAGGCGACACCTTCAAACAATACCAGATTTTCATTGATTGGGTGCAAAATGGTACTAAAGTTGATTTTGAAAAATATCAAGTTTAGAACCCCTTTTTTTTCCTTTTTTACACTACTTTTTGAAATCAAAAAAAATAAAAAAAGTTCCAGAAAATCTGGAACATCGACTCCTCTAATTTACAAACCATACATATGAAGAGTAGTCTCGAATCTTTGGATATTGGTTTGTACAATAGGATTTTGCATAATTAAAAGCATCAACAGCATTGTATCCGTTATAGACACGTCCGAAGAAATAGTAGGACATTTTACCTTCGCCCGGAAGGGATCCTAAAGCATAAGAAACATGGGTTTCGTCAGAAGTTGACATTGCTAGGTAGGGACTAGCGGCAAAATCATCTGCCCAATCTCCTGAATGGCAGGATTCAACAAAGAGACTTTTTCGAGGGGCTTCCCACGCATCCATATAGCTTCGGAAGGTACTAGAATAGACATATGATCCACTTGGCCTAAATGCAGTATAAGAATGTTGTCCGTTGTTATTTCCGTGACCAATAATGTAGACGAAAATAGTATCTTGGGAATCTTCATAACTATCAACACTTTGACAATCAGCTTGGACGTTTGAGCTATCTCTGAAAATGAAGAATTTAGTATAGCCTTCTCTTTCTAAGTATCCTTTGTATTTGTTTATAACCGTAGAAGTTCCAGCGTCAGTTGCATAGAAGAAAACACCGATTTTTTCAGAACCTGAGGGAGGTTCATCATCATCTGGAGGTGGTTCTGGTGGTGTTCCACCTTCATTATTCACTGTTAAATCATCACAATACAAATTAGCATAGTAATAATAATTTCGATAGAGAACAAATCTGAGCATATAATTGGATCCGTCTGAATAGCTTTCAGTATTCCAACCTATTGACCAAATATTATTTCCTTGATATGCCATATCGAGATAACTGGTTATTCTGCTCCCATCTTTATAGAGAGCGATTCTTACCCGATAAAGAGTATATCCATTATATGTAGCTTGTAGTTGAATCGTTTCATATCCAGAAACTGTATCTCCCGGTTTCGGATTGATGAAACTGTAGTAATAAGTGAAGGTGCTATCAAAAGTGAATAAGGGAGATTCTGTTTCTTCTTCACCTGTTACTGTAATTACTGTTGAAACACTAACTACGATCATCATTGAGATTAAAATTAGTGTCCACATTTTTTGTTTATATTTCATTTTTTTCACCAAAACACCTTTTGTGAATTTTGGTATATTATTCTATAAACTATTTAAATATTTCGAACAAAATACCATATTATTTTTTACCTATTTGGTTTAATCAATTCCTTTCTACTTGAAAAGAGAGAAAAATGGCGGTATTTTATACAGAATATTTATAAAATTTAAGAATATTATACCATAAAGAATAACATCTTTTTGTGTTATTGGGGTCAAAAAAAATGAAGAAAAAACGAATAATACTTGTTTTAACAATAATGATTCTTTCTTTATCATTTACATTTATTAATACTTCATCACTTTATACTTCTGACTCAACTGTTGCACAAACTACAACTAATAATCAAAAAAGTTCCTATAAAATAAAAGCTGCTTATGGTTTTCGAATAAATATTTTACATGCCTATTATTATGATTTGGATAATGATGGATATATGGATGATATCTATACTGTAATTTCTGTTTACACTTCAAGTGGTTATTCAGAACAAGTTAATGCATATGTTTATCAATATTTAACATTGCCCTCTGGTAAAATGTTTTACACAAGATTATATGTCCATGGTTATGATTCCTATTTCAGAATCTATACCACATGGTACAATGTTGCCACAGAAACAGGATGGTATCTTTTCGAAGCTGCCATAGAAAATCTCAATTATTATGGTTATAGCTATGATACAGAATCTGTCTTGTTTGATCCACCAACAGAAGGTCCTGAAGGTGGAATGCCAACTGCATCTTTTACCATTAAATGATAAAATTGAACCCAATTTTAGGAGTATTAAAAAACGATCTCTCTTACAGAAAAACATTTAAGTGTTCTCATTGCCTTACAAGAGAACCCACTTGCAACCTTTGATTGGCTTGCGAGTCGTGTCAATCTATCTAAATCCAGTGTTTTTGGAATTGTGCAGGATCTGCAATCCAGTTCCAAGAATTGTTTTAATGTAGTGGGTACTATAAATCTCTGGAACTTGGGTTTGGAAGGAATAGATGTACTCGTTGAATGTGATAGTGAAAAGAAACTTCAATATATCGAAAATCTATGTTATCAGCATCCCTATACCTCTTATCGAGCTCGGTGTTTCGGTGATATTAATGGATTATTGGTCCAATTTAACATGCCCATTGGTCATAGCAATTTTATTTCTGAACTTTTCAGTCATTTAAAAACAAATAAACAAATTGATAATTTTTCTTTATTGCCTTTCCAAAAGTCCTCGCCAATTTTCACAACTCCAAATGTTGATTTTTGGAATCCTAATACCTATCAATGGACATTTGATTGGGAAGATTGGTTTACATATAATATTAAACCACAAAAACGAAAAAAGTCTCATGGAGAACCAGGAACAGCTAAGAAATGGCTAACAAAATCACATCTAGCAATTATTAGTGAATTAGGTGTTAATGCTCGAAGAAAAAATATCGATATTATTAAGAAATTAAAGAAGGATGGATTTGATTTCACTCCCCAAACTTTTAGTCGTTATCTTAAAAAGGTTAAAAATAACTGCATTAAGAATTACCGTGTTTTCCTCAAACCGACCGTTTTTGATTTATATAGTACTGTTCTTATTTGGGGAGAAGCTGATAAAAAAGTCGTTAAAGATTTAGAGGTAAGACTATTAAGTTTAACCTTTCCATTTAGTTCAACTTTTAAAACTAATCAGGAAAACCTTTTTTGGTATCTACATTTACCTCCAAGCCATCTTTCAAATTTACTCTTTACTCTCCGGAAAAAATTAACTGATATGCATTTCAATTTTATTGATTATAATAGGGCTCAGTCCTATTTTCTTTGGCCACAGACGTTTGATGAAGAAAAACAAGATTGGATTGTAAATGAAGACTTTTTACTTAACAATGTTGTAAAGAATTTGTAAAAGTTTTAGATATGACTCTGCAATAATTAGTAATAGTCCTTTTTTCTTTTTTCTCCTTACCAAATATTTTTTATTTTGCTTATTGAGAAAATAGCATAGTATTCTTTGAAGGGCATTCAATGACTAAAGCACAACCGCCTTCCAATGCTTCTTGGGATAAAGAAAAAATAAGAAGTTTATTACAATCTAGCTCTATTTCTGATAGACTAGATGCTCTTGATTTTCTTGAAAAACACTTAGGAGTTGATACCCAAGAATTACTTCTCATGGTTTGTCAGTCTGATCCAGAACTGGAATTGCGACAAAGAGCTTTAGTCATTCTTACCCAGATGCCAACTAAATATGTAGCTAAAAAAATCTTGAAAATAGCTCTTAATAAAAAAGAATCTCAAATAATCCGACTTCGAGCTATTTGGGCACTTGGGTATTTCACTTTTGACTTTGTTTTTAAAGAACTACGGAAATTTCTGCAGCATGATAATCCAGAATATCCTTTTTACACCATTCTCTCCTTGATTAAATTTCCTAATAGTAAACCGGTTCTCCCTGATTTCCGAAGAATCTTATCATCCCATACAAACCAAGAAATAAGACAGATTATGGCTTGGGCCTTCAATTTTATAGAGATCAATCCAACATCTATTGAAATTTTATTGCAAGCTCTTCATAATGATTCTGATTGGGTTGTTAGACTTACAGCTGCTTGGACTCTAGGATATAAAGGAACAATTGATTCCGTTCAAAGCCTTTGTCAAGCTTTGAAACAGGAACAACATAGCTTAACACAGAGACAGATAGTTTTAAGCGTTGGACGCATACTTCGTAAGCATTTCCAAAATTCTAACGAACAAACAGACTATAGTGAACAAATACATGACCTTACTACTAAAACGCTTTTGGATCTTGCTCATGAGAGCAATACTTATTATATTAGAAGAATCATCATCGAAGTAATTCGTCGTTATTCCAATAAAAATATTGAAAATAAAATTATTGACCTACTCAAAGATGAATCCGATAAATTTGTTCGTGTTGAATTAATAAAAACGCTTGGAAAAATGGGTACTAAAAAAGCGTATCCAATATTGAAAAAATCCAGACGAAGTAATTATCATATAGTTGCTAAAGCAGCAAAACAAGCGCTTTCTACAATAAAATATAGGCTTCATCATGTTAACAACAAATTTTAAATATTCATCTTATTTTTAATATTTAACTGAAATAAAATCATACTTTATTTGGTCATAATTTGAGTAGATACTATGCATCCTATACTTCGAGTCTTTAAATATTTGAACCCCAAAACTTGG
>JAYEJY010000313.1:0-7060 GCA_034660795.1 Promethearchaeati archaeon
TCCTATTCTTGGTTAGATATTTTATTGAGAACTATTGGAATAGTTGTAATGTTAATATCAATTATTATTCTATCCATTAGTAATGGTCGCAAAGAAGATAAAGTATATTGCAACATAAAAGAAGAAAGGACTAAAAATAGTGATTGAATAAATCAAATTATTTACAAAAGTTTACATATATAGAAAGTTTATCGACTTTTAATGTAGGAGAAATCGAATTGATTCCCCGTTGTTTACGCTGGGTTACTGCAGATGGTTTATATCTGTTTCAAGTACCTGAGGAGGATTGGTTAATAGACAAAGATACGGTTGTTCTTTTATCCAGTTCTTTATATGCTTTATCTGTCTATTTAGCAAAAGGTCAATTAAAATTTAACGGGGAAAATTTAGCGGTAGTGCGGATGACTTTCCATCCCCCAATTCCTAAAGAAGGAACTATTGATATTCCAGATGAAGAACATTACGTAATTCATATCGCTTATGAAAATGGTTTATGTATTCATAGCTTATTCCGACAAAAAGATATATCAAAAAATAAGAGCGAGTTTGAAACTGCTTTTCTAGAATCTGTAGCTCAAAATATTGTTGAAAATCTTCATAAGAAAAACAGAAATGTGTCTGATATACCTTTTCTTAGAGATCAACATTTTATTCATGAAATAGAACAAATGTTTAAAGAAATTGACAAAAAATATTCGTCCCTTGCTTCTGATTGGACGCTTGCTCAAGGAGTTGAAGAGCAAGATAAACGTTTTTCTTTCACAAATGTGCGTTATAATGGTAAGATTAGAGTAGAAAATATGTTATATGATCTTGGGGAACGGGCAATTGAATCATTTGATAGTTTATTATTAAGTAAAGAAGAAAAAATTACTTTATATAAAATGGCTAAAAGCCTTATAAGTCAAGCGAGTATAATGTATCAAGGTGCTGATACAAAGGAAGAATCATATGTAAATCAGCTGAATTTTGCTCAAACTGAAATTATCTTTGAATCACAACAAACCAATCAATTATATCGTCTTGATGTTCGTTCTTATGATATAGAAGGCGACCAAATGTGTGACATTACTGTTATGGATTAAATAATTTCTTAAGATAGTTGACTTTTTCTTCGACGCCAATCATAAATGTACAGTTGAGCTATACCAGCATATTTTCCATAATGATTTACTAGTTTTTCTCTACAACGTTCTAAGGATTGTGTTTTTCCATTGAAAAATAGTTCCGATATCGCTTTTTTTATCCAAATATCTGTTGGAGCAATGTCTCCTTTCCCTAAGCCATATAAAAGAAACATGTCTGCTACTTTCTCACCAATTCCTTTAATTTCAATCAATTTTTCTCGCGCTTTTGGAGTTGATAATTTTTTAAGATTCTCTAAACGCAACTGTCTATTCGCAATGTATTCTGAAGCAGCAATTACATATTCTTCTCTATAACCCAATTTTGCGCGAGACAAAAGGTGTTTATTTCGAAAAATTTGACGGGCATTTGGAAAGGAATAAATCATAAAATGTTCCACTGGGAATTTTTCCCCCAATAATTCTTTTATTTTGCGAATTTGTCCATTCCAACGCCAAATTGAATTATTTTGTGACATTATTGAGCATATCAAACTCTCAAATAAATCATGTGCCTTAGGAAGTCTAATTCCTGACCTTTGTTCAAAACATCTTGTTATGGGATCATCTTTGAAAGCATCAAAAAAATCTTGAAGATTCATATTTAATCCTAAACTTTCTCTTAGTATCTTTCTTATCTGAGAAAGCTCTTGAGAGGTTGGTTTTTTAACCCGATAGGAAATCCAAACATATATTCTTTCCCCTATTTGCCGGAATTTGGTTATGTACTTTTTTTGTGAGTAAGGGAGAGTTAGAATAAGATAATAATTGCCTTCTTTATCTTTTAAAGGGACAGGGAAGGCACTATGGCCTGTTTCTATTGTTCGCACTAGATTTAATGGACCTGTTGTTGAGAGTGTAATTTTTTTCCATTGTTCCATAACCATTTTACATCGAGACCTTTGGAAAGTTTTTGTTAATCATCAGTATTTTCAAGCAAAAAGATTTTCGATTTAATCAGTCTCTTGACATTATATTAATAATTACCGTAACTTTGAGTTCTAACTTTTTCTTCATATTTAAAAAAGGCTTCTTGGATTTTTCCTAGAAACTCACCACTTTCTCGAAACTTTTCTGAGAAATGGTCTCGAGCACTTACTGCAAAAGCCATCATTCGTGTAGCAGAATAGACTTCGTAAAAGAAAATGCGGCGATCAATTTCTGGTAATTTAACTTTTGAATAGTAATTCGAAAAGAATGTTTGTCGATAATCATCTAATTTAGGATAAAGTGAAAAAAAGAATAAAGTCCATCCTGCATCTAATGCAGGATCACCAAGACGGGAATATTCCCAATCAATTAATCCTGTAACCTTAGCCCCTTGAACCATGATATTTCTAGGCTGAGGATCGCCATGAAGTAAGGAAAATCGCTTTAGTTTCAAATCTTTTTTAAAGGAGAAAAACCACTTAGATAGAGGTTCAACATAATAACCTGCTTCTCTCAAAAATTCCAAAGAACGATTTATATCACCTAGAATATATTTGTCATATGGAAGTTCCTCTTTTATTCCACCTTTTCTGTCCTCAACACCGAAATTTTTCGAACGATAGTTATGTAAATTTACTAAATATTGAGAAAATCCAGCCATGAATTTTTGAAAATCCTCTGGCTGATAATTTTCAATTGCTTGTTCTAAATTAATTCCAGGTATTCGTTCAATAATTGTAAAGGGGTAATCCAATATATTGGATTTAAGCTCTAAAATATACGGTTTCGGGGTAGGAACTGGTGCACTTACTAACCGTTTTAATTTATAAAACTCTTTTTCTGCTTTAGATCCATCAGTTTTTTCTGGATATAATCTAAGAACGACGCTCTTCCTTACATCTCTCCCACTTATTGTATAAAAGATATCAAAGAAAAATACCTTATTTGACATACCTGATTGAATCCTTTCAGGTGGTTTTAATTCAAGTAAACGAGCATTAGATGGTATAAGTACTGATAATTGACCTGTTTGAATAAGGTAGTTTTTCAGTCTTTTTTGCAATTCATCTAATGGCAATAAAGGCTTCATTTAAAGGATACTCCAAATTAAGATTTCAGCGTGAATAATATTTTATATTCTCATATTTGAATGCAATGACTATAATATTTATCTCTTTTAATTTTTCTAAACTATTTTGGTTTATTAAATTCCAATTTTTATATAAAATTATGATTTTTTGTGTTAAATTTTTTATCTTTAGTCTTCTGAACACTTCCAAGAATCAATATATTCGAAAATTGTTCTTGCTGCTATATGACTAGAAATATTATTCAAATCTCTTTTTGGATTTACTTCAACAATTTCAATACATTTGATTTTTTCCCCTAATTTTTGGATAATATAAAATAATTCTCTCGATGTAATCCCCCCTGGTTCTGGGACACTAACACCAGGAGCAAAAGCTGGATCTAAGACATCAATATCTAATGATAAATAAATTCCATTAGTTTTTGCAGTAATTTTCGCTATATACTCATCAAGTAACCTTCTTTTTCTACACTCTACCGCTGATAGACTATTCATATTATATTCTGATAGTTTTTTGATTTCCTCTTTACCAAAATTATGCCCTCTTATCCCGATGAAAAAAATTTTTTCCATTAAAAAATAATCACAGTCAATAACCCGCTGCAATACAGTTGCACGAGTAAATGGCTCTCCTCTGGGATAATTATTCATTAAATCCAAATGAGCATCAAGCCAAACTAAAGTATCTATCCCTTTTTTATTAAATTGGCTAATCCCTTTTGTTGTTCCTAAAGCTATTGAATGATCTCCTCCTAGAACAATAACTCTTGCTTTTTTTTCAAGAATCTCACTTACTCTTTTTTCTTGTTCATCCATAATTTCTTCATAATCATTTGTAATGGGAATATTTCCGATATCTAAAATATGAAAATTATGTATTGATTTTTGTGATAATCCTTGCCCTGAAAAGAATTGCGAGCTTTCCCTTATTGTTCTTGGAGCTTGACTAGTCCCCTTGGGATAATATGGGCTTTTATCTTCATAGGGGACACCAAATATAACTCCATCTAAATCAATTGCAGAATCTATTTCTTCTACTTGAAAAGTTCCACAAAAGGATTTTTCATATTTCATAAAATCTGGTCCTTAATTGTCTAATAATACAATGATAATAGTTACTTTATATAGACTCTCTTCTGTTAGTAATTTTTCTTAGTTCTTTAACATAAATGTTTTATTACTAAAGCAATATACTTCTCTTGAATCTCAACAATAAAAGACTTTTTAATCTAAAAAAATGAGAGTTATAGTAAGAATCTCGTTAGTAATTTAGTTATTGCTAAAAAATTCCGTTCAAATTTAAATAGGTCGATGGTGTCCATAAAAAATGTCTATAGATGATGGTAAAAATAGAGCTAATGCTCAACCTAATTTACATGATTTTAGTGGCTTAATTCGAGCAAGCGATATCTTTTTATCACAAGCTAATCGTACACGAAAAGCTTTGTTAAATCAAAAAGAAAAACTCAAACGTTTTTATAGATTGATGCGAAATACTAAGAAAAAAAGGCGAGTAGTTCATATTACTGGAATGGGAAGAAGCGGGCAAGCAGCAGAATTTTTCGCTGAATTATTAAAGGATTTAGGTTTTAATATATCTCTTATTGGAAAAACTCTTGCATTACCAGTTTCTATGGATGATGTTGTTATTGGCTTTTCAGGTTCTGGTAGAACTTCAACAACAGTAGCAAATGTTGGGGCATGTGTTGATGGTGGTGCCAATATTATCACATTGACTCAGAATCCAAAATCACGATTAGGACGATTAGCAGATATTTGTCTAGTTGTTCCTAAATCAAAAAAATTACAAAGAGCAGAAGAACCACCAGAGATTGAAACTGACAAAGATTATGTGACTTTCATAAGTCAATTACCTGAAGAAATGCGGGGTTCACTATCACCTATGGGGACGTTGTTTGAATTATCTGCTTTATTGGTTTCTATTGGTTTAGCTGGAATGTTACGTGCTGAAAAAAAACCTCTCAGAGCTTTACAAGGAACATTTGATACAGTTATAGATAACGCTGAAAAAGCTGTTAAAGAGGTTATTCGAAATAATGCTATTCAAGATGAGATTATTAAATTTATGAAATTATTTGTTAACTTAAGTCCTCGATCCATTGTAAAAATTTTCTGGATTGGCGCTGGGTTGAGTGGTATAGTTGCGTCAATGCATGCGATGCGTTTTCAACATTTAGGCTTTAATATTCATCTTCCCGATGATTGGAGGTTTAGAAATAAGCGTGATATTTTAGTTGCGATTAGTGGTAGTGGTAGTACACCTTTTACAAATCAATTCATTAGTGAAGCCAATACAAAAGGAATGGACACAATAGGGGTATCTTCAAAAATAGATTCTCCTTTTGCCAAAGAGGCAAGTATTCTCATTAAAGTACCGGGTCGTCATGATCCAGAAAGCTGGTATAATCGACCGGTAGAAGAAAAACCATTTTTAGAAACTCAGTTTGAATTTGCAGCAGCTATTGTAATGGAAAGCATTATTGCCCAATTAGCTGTTCACAAAGGTATTACTGAAAAAGAAATGAAAGGTCGACATGCTAATATTGAGTAAAGATATCTAAATAATGAGCTTCTAAACAAATATTAATTAATAATAATAAATTTGATGTTGATTGTTAACATATAATGAGTGAGAAAGATGACTGATGATGAATTACTTAGTCTACGAGAAAAACGTAAACGAGAACTTCTCTCTAAATCACTACAAAAAGAATTAGAACAAAAGAAACAAGAAATTGCTGCAAAAAAAATGAAAGAACAACAAGCAAAAGCAACTATGATAGTTAATCAAGTCTTAGAACAACCTGCCAAACAATATCTGGCGTGGTTAACTTCCAACAAACCAGCTGTAGCACAAACAATTAAGGATACAATAATTCTCATCTTGCATCGAAATATGCTTCGTAAACCGTTATCAAAAATTGACATAATGAAACTCGAAAGAGAAATTACTGGGCAAGAGCCTAGAATCTCTATTAAGAAACGTGGTCGAGAAGCAACAACATTAGATAAACAATTGAAAAAGAAAAAAGAACTTGAAAAGCAATAAAAAGCAATTCTCCTAAATTCAAGTTTCATAAATAATATGTTCAATTTCTTTTATAATCCCTTTTATAGTAGGGGTTGCAGTTCCTACCCCTTTCTCAGAATAAGCTTCGAAAATGAATATCCCAATAAATTCCAGACGACGTTTTGTTTGTGGATGACGAATAGCTTCAATCCATACAAGATGAGGGCCATTTTTAATCCAACCGTAATCATCGGTTTCCTCCATGATAAGGCTTATTTTCCAAAAGATATTCGGAATTGATTCATGTATTGCGGTAATAGTATTATCAGCTTGGTTATCCTTGGCGATTTTCATAATCCCATGGGATTCTTTGTTATATAATGAAAAGCCTGTGCAAGCTGGGAAAACACTCATAAATTGATCTAATAATTTCTTAATTTGCGATTTATGTTCCTCTTTTAAGAAAAAATGTTGTGTCGGGAACTGTATAAGTTTATTTATTCTTTCTACTGAACTTGAAACTTGTTCCTTAGATAATAATTGTTCTTCTTCCTCTTCTTTTCGTTCTAATTCACCTAATTTATGTTCAAGTTCCTTTTCAAATTCAGTAACGAATCGCTTTTTTTTAGATTGAATAGCTATGTTATTCTCTTTAACCCCTAATTCCATAGCAAACATTACGATTTCTCCGGCATAATCTAAACTAATTTGAAGAATCTTTGCTAATTCTGCGGGATTTGTATCACTTAATTTTTGAATACTATGGATTCCTTTTGTATTAAGCTTTCTTGCAATGTTAACTTTTTTTTGTTTTGGTTTTTTTAAATATACTTCCTTCAACCGAGCTTTTAAAGCTTCTACAAAAAGTTTTTCAGCAATAGATAT
>JAYEJY010000314.1:0-6983 GCA_034660795.1 Promethearchaeati archaeon
GTAAACCATCTTTTGAAAAAACAGCTAAACAAGCGAAATTAGAATCTTTCAAGGCTTGTGAAAAGTATTGTTTTACTGAAATCTTTTCATCCATTTCTTTTAACAAAACGTCTCTAAATGCCATAAAAATTGATGCATCATAGACACTTGTTTCATGGAAATAAATTTCAGTATCCCCCTCATTAAATAGATTTTTTGCTGCACTAATGTAATTTGTTAATTTATTTCCTTCTAATAAATCGGTTTTATGTAAGAAAATGAAAATTCTAGCATTTGGACTAAATTTATGAATGTGATTTTTAATTGCTTCAAACCAATAACGAGCAATGGAATAATTGGCTTGTTCAGCAAGATCTAGAATATAAACGAGCGCTTCAACATTTTTAAATAAAGGATCGTTCGTAGGAGAAAGTAAATCATTTATGCTTTCATTTCCACCACAACGTATTAAAAATAAGCGCCCATGTAAAAGATCCTTTAAAGAGTTACCAATATTTAATTTTTGAATAATTGGTTTTAATTCCTTAGGTGGATTATTATCAATTATTGCTTTAATTGTAGATAACCCAGAATTTGGCAAACCTGCGAGGAGAACTTTTTTCTCCTCATTACTACCTGACAAAACTAACCACCGTTTTTAATTTACAAAACTGATTTCTAATAAATTAAACTTTTCGTAATACAAAAACATTTGTATTTGGGAAGATAAAAAAGAAAAAAATAAAGAATGGATTATTTTTTATGTTTCTTTTTCCTTACGAAGCTCTTCTATTTCTCTGGCAAGTTCATCTGAACGAATATCTGGTGTAGGTAATCCTGTTTCTGCACCAACACCAATTTCAGTTCCTATTTCGCCCATTATTTTATCGACTTCTGTTTCATCAACATCTAGGGACATCATACTTTCAAAATCATCATCCATCATATCTGTAGTCATTTCTATACCTTCAAATGACCTTTCAAGGTCATTAACTAAGGCTGAGATTTCAGGAGCGTTTAAATTAGCGTTTATTTGCCGTAGAGCTCCAACCATTCCTTTTAATTCACCAGCTAATTGTTGAACAGAGTCCGCTTGTTCTAATCGGAAAATAATACCTTCAATTCTTGTTGTTAAACGGGTATAACTATAAACCCATTTTCTATTTCGTGCAACATTAGAAGCATATAATCGAGCTTGATCCATTAATCCTTTTCTCATAGCTTCTCTTGTTTTCCTTTGTAATTTAGCTTCATCCTTTTCTAATTTTTTTGCTGACCGTTCTAATCGTTTATTAACCATTTTTAAATCAATTATGTAATCTCTTGTAGATTTTCCTCCCCCTAACCAACGTATGAATTTTCCAAAGACCATTTTTTTATTTCTCCTATAAAGTTATTTAACTAATTATTCTTCTAAAGAATACTATAAATATTCCTTTTTTGAAAGAATAAATTAATATTCGTATTCGGGAAAAAAGCTTTTGTGAAGAGACAATTAGAATAATTCTCACTCCAGTTTCCGCATTTTTCTCTATAATATACTATAAAAACACTGTCTATTAATATTACCAAAAACACTGTCTATTAATATTACCATATAGGGTGAATTTGGTTCAATATTAAACTTATTTTATAACCATAATAGATTAATATTAATTATTTCAAAGTAAAATATCAATGGAGATGATTCAAATGGCAAATCAAAAAGTACGCGTTTTATCTGATGGAACAATTGATCTACCAAAAAAGGTAGTAGAAGAAATGAATATCGGTATACTGCCGACACAAATTATAATGGAAGATCGCGATAAACCATATAAAAATTATATTGATATAACCCCAGATGAATTTTTTGAGAAGCTTTTGAATTGTAAAGAAATCCCTACAACTTCTGTTCCAAGACAAGGGGATGTCTTCAAAGTATATGAGCAATCTTTAAAAGATTATGATTCACTTATTGTTTTTGGTCATTCCAGCAAAATAAGTTCAAGTTATGCTTTAGCCAAAAAAGTTGCTGAACAAATGTTCCCTGAACAAGACATAACTGTTATTGATTCTGAGACAATTACGGTCATGGAGGGGTTGCTTGTTTATGAAGCAGCAAAGATGGCTCAAAATGGTGCTACTAAAGAAGAAATTATTTCAAGGACCAATGAACTAATTCCGCATGCTCATGGATTTGGTGTGATTAAGACATTAGATTACCTACGAAAAGGCGGGAGGATTAGCATAGCTAAGCATTTAATAGGTAAAATGGCAAATTTTAAGCCAATTGTTACCGTAGAAGATGGATTGGTTAAAAATTTAGGGAAAGTTCGTGGATATGATAACGCTTTGGATTTGATCAAGAAAAATCTTCCAAAGTTTCTTGCAGGTAGAAAAACGGATAAAGTAATAATCTTTCATGCTCTTATGCCAGAAAGTGCTGGAGAAATTAGAGATGCAATATTAACATTAGATAAAAACATACCTTCTGACTTATCAATAACTCAGCTAGGTCCGGTTTTAGGAACACATTTGGGCCCCTATCGTGTTGGGCTTGGTTGGATAGGAAGATGGGATAGAAAATGGTTCGCCTCTTAATTGAAATTTACGATGGACCTCCTCCTTTCGTAAAAGCAAATCCTTTTTTAGCTAGTAATTCCTTATAATACTAGATATACAGATTGGAGTAAATAAAAATGGTTAAACCAGGTTCAATCATTGGCGGATTTATAATTGCAGTATCTATAGCAATACAAGTTATAACTCTTGTAGAAATTGCTCAATACTGGTGGCTATTATTTATTTGGAGTGCAGGCTTGATTGCTGGTGTAACTTATGTTTTAGGTGGAATAGATTACGGTCCTAATAAAATGGAATATTTCACAATATCCGGAATTGGTTGGGGAGCAATTGTATCACTTACTGCTTATTTTTGGGTATTTCAATGGGATGCCATAGAAACCACCCTAACTGATTTAGTTAATACGCAAGAAAATTGGGTAATCGGAGCAATTTTATTCTCAACTACTGCTGCTATATTAATGACTATCGCACCAATTTTCATTAGTTATGGTTCAAATAAACAGCTCAAAGGGGTTAAACCAGGGTCACTTATCGGGGGGTTCTTAATCTCCCTCTCTCTTGCCTTACAAGTTATTGTAGTTATTCATTTTGAAAAATTCTATTGGTTACTTGTATTTTGGTTTGTAGGATTGATTGGTGCAATTGCTTTAGCAGCTGGTGCTCGTGCTAAAGGCTATAATAGTACCGAATCTTACGTCATTGCCGGTATTTCTATAGGAATTTTATTAATTTTAGTTATCTGGTGGACTCTATCCCCGCATATGAGAGAACTAATGGCAGAAGCTAGTAACAACGCAAGTACACCTCCCTCCCATGGTCATATTGGTCATGTTTGGCCAACAATTATGGCTTTTATATCTGGTGTTGTTGCCTTTTTTGGCGTTTCTTTTTCTGCAGCATCTGATACTCGAAGATATTAACCCCCTTTCTTTTTTCTCTTTTTTCTAAAGAAATATCAAAGAAAATAAAAGGTTAATTGTTTTCCGAATGATTAGGAATAACTCCTAATAGAGATCCTTATATAAGAGGATTGCGAGGCAATACTTTGGCAAACACAAAAAAATTTCAATTTTCATATGGTTGTTTAGGTGGTACATTTGACCGTTTACATGGGGGTCATAAATTATTATTAGATACTGCTTTTAAATTAACAAAAAAAGTTCTTATTGGTATTACTGATGAAATTTTTGCTAAAAAGGGGAAGAAATTTCCTGATTTGATTTGGTCATATGAAAAGAGAGTAGAAATTGTTAAGAATTATTTAACTACTAATGGAATAGCTGAAGAACGAATTGAAATTCGTCCTTTACACTATGCTACACAATATGCAGAAGAAATACCTGAATTACGAGTAATCGTTTTAAGTCCTGAAACATATGGAACACTTCTAGAAATTAATAAAATTCGGAGGAAAAAGAATCTAAAAGAGTTAATAGCAATAGCTATACCTTATTTTAGAGATGAAAAAGGAAAAATCATAAGTTCACAAAAATTACGAGAATTAGATTTACTTTTACAAAAAGAAATACAGCAAAAAAATGATGATGCTGAATTGCCCTAATTTATTCAAGCAAAAAAATCATCTAATGAGCGTAACCCCATTATCCTATCAAAAGAAATACCAATAGGATCTAAAATTTGTGTTAAAGTAGAATCCATTTGAGCAAGATACTTATCTACGTCAATATACTTAACATCAGCAAGCTCAATTGGACTAACGCCTTCCTTAGTATTTGTTTTAACAAAAGAAATCAGATCACCAGAACGAACATTAGAATTCGTTTCTTTTTTTAACATTCGAGCAGCTTTAACATGTTGGGGTGTTGTTTTAACATACTGGCTTAGTCGTTTATTTAATTGTACTTTAAAAGCGAGTTCTTCTAGAGAATAAGCCTTGTTTTTTAATTTCTTATAACCTTTCTGAACTAATTCTTCAATTTTATCACGAGCAGCCTCAAAATCTTGTGGTGCTTCTACTTCGCTAAGAATAGCCACTATTTCATTAAAAATATTTTTGAGAAAAGGTGGTGTATTTCGTTTCTTTCCAAGCAAACCTTTGATATCAACATTTCCATTTTTATAAACTCCAAGATAATTCTTTTTTCTTTCAGATAATGCTAAATAGCGATAACTTTTTTCAACATCTAAATCAATATTTAGATATTCATCACTCCATTGGATAAGTTCTTCAATTTGATTATCTGTGGGGTTTTTTAGAAAGACTGAATCTGTATCGCCATAAATTACTTCTACTCCTATTTCTGAGCATTTCTTAATGGTTTCGGTAATTGCTTGCCTGCCTATTGCAGTTGTTGCTTCAGCTAATGGAGGGCAATAGAGAGGAAAATGAGGAGCACCGAAAACTCCATAGGAAGCATTTATTACAACCTTAAGGGCTGCTTGAATAACGCTATAAAAACTTCGAGTTGTTTTTTCAATTGTATTATCCTTCGCTTTTGGTTTAAACCAAGAAACTCGTATGTCACGAATAAAACCTAATAGAATTGACATTAATCCTCGGTTCTTAATGCAAACCCAATGTTCTGTATCTGGGATTTTTTTCTTATTTATCTGGCATTCTTTATGTTTACAATTCATTGTTTCATATGAGAGATTCCATGTCTTGATTATACTTGGATATAAACTGGCGAAATCTAATACAATCACATTAAAATGAACACCTGGTTTAGGTTGAACAACTATAGCACCTTTGTATTTTTTACCTTTAATAACTGCATTAGTTGTTGATTGTCCTCGAGATTCAATTATTTCTTCAGGTTGGGGGATTAAATAATTTCGTTTTCTATGTTCAGCGAATAACCAGTTTCTTATCCATGAGGAAACAGCTAAACGTGTGATATCTTCGAAAGGCATTTTTGTTAAACGCATAAGTAAAATAATCAGTTTAATAGTAATCTCGTTGTTAAAAGTTGTTAATTTTAGTGTAAGTTCGCTATCATGAATATTATATAAGGCTAAATTATAACAAGAACAATATCCAATTTCCTTTTCAAGTTCCACTTTTCTAGAATTTAGTAAAGCAGCAGAAATTGCATCCAATGAACTTTCTTTATATTTTGCTCCAAATGCATAAATTTTGATGGCAGCTTGATTAAAGAATCGATAAGTATCAAAATGGATGGCGTTTTTAATTTCACAACTTCTCCGTCCTACTTTAATAGGGCATTGCTTTTTTGGTATTTTTAAGCGACGCGCTCGATTATACAAATATGGCAAATCAAAATTATCCCCATTAAAAGTAATAATCATTGGATAGTTTTCCATAATTTTGAAAAGTTCCTCTAGTAGTTTCTTTTCTTTTGAGTAGAAGATTATTTCTACATCATCGTCTAACTCCTTCGGTTTTTGTCCACGGGGGACATCATCTCGTTCAAGTACTAAAACTTTCTTTAACCCATCATTGCCTACAATAGCTACGGAAATTATTTTTTCAATAGCTTTATTTGGATCAGCAATATGGGTCATAGTTTTAGTATAAACTTCAATATCAATGGCTGCTCGTTTTATATGAGGAATTCGTGATAAAAATAAAGGTAAATACTGAGAGATTAATTCTTTGGTTTCAGGGGGAGACTCTTTAAATATTGATTTGATTTCTTTTTCCACTTCTTTATTTATTGATGGAAAAGCTGGTTCTAAATTTCCCTCTTTTATTTGATAATACATTCCGGGTATAAGTTGCAAATCATATAAGTAATTATAATGATAACGGATTCTTGCTTCCCAGGCAGTTGGTAATTTTTCTCTAAGGCTATCGTATCTCCCACCTATAGCTAAGGGATCAGTGACCAAAATTTTGGTCATATTTACTTTTTTATCTTTTAATAGGTTTTTTAATTTTATTTGTTTATAATCCACAATTCGTTTGAAATTCTTCACAGGTGATATTTGTTGAAGCTCTTCTGGTGATAAATCAGAAAGACAATAGGGTTTGTGGTTTGTATTATCATACCATCCATAAAGTTGGTTTTCATGTTCATCTAGTAAATATAGAAAACCTTTTCCTTGATTTCCTTCATAAGTGGATTGCAGTAAACAACATGGTGGTGTATTTTGGGGGCACATTTCCACAGGTGCTTCAGTATGGATAATTTCCTCTTCTTCCTCATCTTCTTCTCCTTCTTCAAAAGAATCTAACTCTTCTTCCTCTATTCTCTCAAAATTATTCTCGTTAATTTCCTTCTCTTTTTTTGTATTAATAGTTGAATTTTGATTTTCTTTTTGTGATTTCTTTTTAGATTTATCCGATTTCATTATTTCTTCTTTTTTCTCCTGTTTTTCCGAATCCTCCTTTTTTTCTCGTGATTTATTAGGAAAAAATGAATCCAATGCTGATTGTTCTTTTGTCATTCAAGATCCTCAATAATTAAATTTCAAATTTCTTAGAGATGGTTTATAATTATACAAACTACCTT
>JAYEJY010000315.1:0-6958 GCA_034660795.1 Promethearchaeati archaeon
AGACGAAGACCTAGGATTGCGCGATCTGGTTGTACGGATAATTCAGCATTATAATCAAAATATTTCAAAAAACTTCCTAGTAATAAACCGCCTAATCCAGCGCCAATTTGATGACTTGTATTCCATAATCCAAAAAATATTGCTTCATGTCTTTCGCCTTTTTTATATTCATAATACTCGACTAAATCTGGGACGAGTGAATATGCTATTATCAAATATGATGCCATGAAGATTCCTAGTAATCCACAGCCAATATAATATACCACTAACATGTCTCTGGAGATAATAAACGCTAAAGGTATCAGAATAGCTGAGAAAACAGTTAATCCTATAAGCAAAAGTCGCCTTTTATCAAACCATTTTGATAAGAAATTCCATAAGGGAATGCAGCCTACGGTTATGAGAATATAAATTGCCAGCCCTATCGCTCCCAGCGTCTGATCGATTATTATATATTCAGCAACATAGGGTAAAACAGCAATTAAGATACTTGTTGCTAATGCGCCAACCATTTTCATAATAAGTAGGATTACAACATTTTTATCTTTAAGAAGAAGTATATACTGTTTTAATGAGTACGTTTCGCCATTGTTTACTTCCTTTTTCTGCTCTTCTATTGGAATTGTTGAGGGATTACTTACAGGTTCTTTTGTATTTTCTTTTTTTGTTGTTTCATCGAAAATACCGGTGATTGAGGTTTGATCTTCTTTCCTAACACTTATTGCTGCAACAAATAAGAGAATTGCAGCAGAAATTCCCAGTCCTAATCCCATTAATCGTAAGCCTAACAACATATTATCACATCTGGGTAGCAAAACAGCTAAGCCAGCTCCAAGTATTGTCCCAATTGTTGAGAGCATCGCTTTTATTCCAACGATCTGTGTTCGTTCATCATAATCATTTGATAAGATCGGTATAAGTGCAAGATATGGGACCTCACACAAGGAGTAGGTAGAAGCGTATAATATAATTGCCAACACAGCTAACACAAATTGTACCCAAGGATTAATGGAAGGGGGTATTAGCCATAAAAGAATAAAGCTTACCGCGAAGGGAATAGCACTAAAAAGAATATACACCCGTTTCTTTCCAAATCGTGATCTTGTCTTGTCGCTCATAACACCAATAAAAGGGTCACTTGCACCGTCAAGAAACTTTCCTATGAAAACAACTATTCCTGCTAAAAACGGATCCATAAAAACTAAATCGGTGAGAAAATACAGAAAATAAAAATTGACGGCAAAATAGGGCACTACTAACCCCATTTCTCCTAAGCCATAACCGATTTTTTTTAGTAATTTCATGGACAAACACATGCTGTTTCTAATTTGCTATATAACTCGTTTCTTGTAATGCTAAAAATTTTTTTATCATCATTTGTAATAATTGCTTATCCTTTCTTATCAAAAGATAAAAATTAAACAAAAAACTAAAGAAAGGCATTCGTCTTTAGGGTTTTTATCCAAAATTTAGGATAAATCGCTTTCAAACAAGGTGATAAAAATGAAATATTTTCTAGACAGTGCAATATTAAAAGATATCAAATATGCATACGATAACTGGGGAATAGAGGGCGTAACAACTAATCCAAAACACATTATGCGTTCAGGTAAACCATTTATACCGGTAATAAAAGAAATAGCCAAGCAATTTTCCAGTAAAGATTTTCCCATCTCAGTTGAGATTGATCCATATATTCTTGATGCAACTAAAATGATTGCTGAAGCAAAGAAAATCGCTTCGCTTTCGAAGAATTTTGTCATCAAAATTCCCTGTACAGAGCAAGGTTTAGTTGCAGCTAGACAATTAACTGAAGATGGTGTAGATGTAAATATCACGCTTGTGTTCAGTACTTCTCAAGCAATTCAAGCGGGTCGAATAGGTGCTCGATTTGTTTCACCATTTGTTGGTTGGCAAGAAGCAAGTGGTGTTGATTGTACTGGCTTTCTGTACCAAATTGTCAATATTTATGACACGTATAAATTTGATACAGAAATTATTGCTGCTGCTATTCGTAATGGAAAACAAATTGCTGAAGCGGCAGAATTAGGAGTTGATATTGTCACAGCAAGTCTTGATGTTTATAAAAAGAGTTTTGACCACCCGTTCACGGATCGCGGATTAAAAATTTTCCAAGAAGCTTGGGATGACATCGAGAAAGAAGATTAAAATCTTTTTCAAATAGTCCATTGTAAATTTACTTTGATAAATTCCTGGTTTCTTACTATTTGATTGAAAAATTTATTTGAAGGATGTAAAAATGACTAAAAAGAAGAAAATAACAATAGGTGTTGTTTGTTTAGCCAGAAAAACATTTGATTATCAAGCAGCTAAAAAGCTCTACGAGGAAATACAAGATGATTTAACGACTATCGCAAATATTAACTGGTCTTTTGTTTCAGAGTTAGTAATTGAAATTGAAGATGCTCAAAAAGCTGCCAGAAAGCTCAAAGAAAAACATGTTGACGGGCTTATTGTCATTAGTGGGACCTTTGCTTTAGGCCATCTTGTTCTTGAACTCCATAAGGTTATTCAACAACCCATTCTTCTCTGGGGATTAGAAGAACTCCCTTATGATGGTGGGAGAATACGATTAAATTCGGTTTGTGGAGTGAATCTTAATTCCTCTAATTTATACAAAGCAGGTGTGCGAAATTTCCATACAGTTATTGGGAAAAAAATTGATGAAAATTGGTTAGATGCCATCCGTATAAAGAAAGCCTTTGAAACAGCACATGTTGGTCTTCTTGGTTATCGTGCTAAAGGCTTTTTTAACCTAGATATTGATGAATTAAATTTATACCAAGAAACGGGTGTGTTAGTGGATCATTATGAATTACAGGAGATTTTCACATATGCTGTTCAGCAACAGGATGTTCAGCAGCGAATAGCACAAATAAAGAAGTTGTTTGATGTTTCAGATCTCTCTGATGAACAAATCACTAAAGTAGCTACTTTAGTTGGGAAATTTGACAATTTTATGCAGCAGAATAAATTAACTTGTATTGCTATACGCTGTTGGCCAGAATTTGCAACGGAATATGGTGTTTCTCCATGTGCAGCAATGTCTCTCTTACAATCCGAGGGAAAAATCTTAACGTGTGAAGGCGATATTTTAGGGAGTCTTTCAATGTTAGCTCATCAAGCTATTGGTGCAAAAACTCCTTTTTTGGCTGATTTTTCGCAAATTGATTTTGAGGAGAATTCCGCTTTATTATGGCATTGTGGCGTTGCTCCCTGTAATCTGTGGGATGGAGAATGTACTCGATCACTTGATAGCTATTTTGCTGGGGGAAAAGGTGTTACAGCAGATTTTGTAATGCAAGCAGGAGATTTTTCCATAGCTCGTATAGATTATTCCCCTGGAAAATATCGGATATTTCTCCAAAAAGGCAAAGCCTTGCCTATGAAGAAAGAACTGAAAGGCACCTATCTAAAAGCAACCTTTGAGGATAATGTGCGCATTGTCCTAAACAAAATAATCGAAAATGGAATAGCACATCATTTAAGCGTTGTGTATGGAACTTACCTTGAACCTTTCCGACTGTACGCGAAGATACAGGATTGGCACATCATAGAATGATGATTACTTTTTTTTCTTTTTTTATTTTTTCTTTCCCTGTTTAATAGTCTATAGTGAAAAAATAAATAACCATTTATACTTCTATTATCAAGAGTCTGTGTATTGGTGCTGTAGCAAATGTTTGTATTCAAAGAAAATGATTCTGGATTTACCATTACCCTTTATTCTTTTCCAATAATTCAACATTCTAAGAAAAATCCATTCTGTATTATTGGTACTGCTGAAGGTAAATATTCATCAACTCATGGGATGTTTACAATTAAGGAACGGAAAAAGAAAAAGTATCCTTTAACAACATATACAGTTCTTGAACAATCTGCTACTAAACTTCTAATGGATTTTACTACAGAAGATGAAAATTTTACCCTTTTAGCGGAATTTATTCTTAACAATGAATACCTCGAAATCCAATTAAAAACCGTGCATCCTGATATTAATCGCTGTTGGTTTAGACTACCTGCAAATAAGAAGGAAGCAATTTATGGGTGTGGAGAACAATTCTCAGAGCTTAATCTTCGCGGTAGTAAAGTTCCTATTTGGACTCAAGAACAAGGTATCGGCAGAGGCGATCCATTATGGTTTACGGTTCTAGCTAACCTTTTCAAGGATGCGGGTGGCGATCGTTTTACAACTTATTTTGCTCAACCAACATTTTTGTCCTCCCAAAATTATTTCTGTCATATTGAAACAACGAATTATTGTTTGTTTGACTTCAATCATGATGATTATCACTCCCTTTATATTTGGGATGTCCCTGAGAAAATTATCCTAGGGAAATATTCCTCTGCTTTGGATACTGTAACGGGATTAACAAAATTACTTGGCCGACAACCAACATTACCGGATTGGATTATGAAAGGATTAGTATTAGGCGTTCAGGGAGGAAAAGAGATAGTCAACGAGAAAATCAAGACTTGCCACCAGTACGATATCCTCCTAAATAGCATATGGTGCCAAGATTGGGTAGGAGAACGATATACTTCTTTTGGGAAACAATTATTCTGGGACTGGATTTTTGATGAAACTCTTTACCCCAAATTACCCGATTTTATTAAGGAGCTTCATAAAATGAACATCAAATTTCTAGGATACATTAATCCCTTTCTGGCTTTGGAAGGGAGATTATATCATGAAGCTTCTGAGAAGAATTATCTGGTAACAAAACACGATTCAGATGAAGAATATCATGTAACAATAACCACTTTTCCAGCTGCTATCCTTGATTTAACTAATCCTGAAGCTGTTCTGTGGATTAAAAAAATCATTAAGGAAAACCTTATCAAAATTGGTCTAGACGGATGGATGGCTGACTTTGGTGAATACTTGCCAGCAGATGCTCACCTTTTCTCAAATGAAAATGCAGAAGAATACCATAATCAATATCCTGTAGATTGGGCTAAGCTTAATTATGAAACACTCGAAGAAACAGGAAATCTTGACAAACGGGTATTCTTTACTCGAGCAGGCTATTCGCATTCTTCAAAATACTCGCCATTATTCTGGGCAGGTGATCAATTAGTATCATGGAGTAAACATGATGGACTTGCTTCTATTATTCCCGCTGGCTTATCTCTTGGAATATCTGGTATAGGGTATTATCATTTTGATATTGGCGGATATACCGCTATTGGTCCCTTTAAACGCTGTAAAGAAGTGTTTATGCGTTGGGCTGAAACTGCTGCTTTCACTATGGTTATGCGAACACATGAAGGGAATCGTCCCAACGAGAACTGGCAATTTGACTCCGATAAAGAAACCTTACAACATCTTGCTAAAATGGTAAAAATTCATACTCAATTATATCCGTATCTCAAAAAACTCAAACAAGAATATTCTCAATATGGCTATCCCCCAATGCGAGCATTGTACTTACATTATGAAGATGATGAAGTTGCACAGAATTTGAAATATCAATTCTTACTTGGTAGAGATCTTCTTATCGCACCTGTCATTGAAGAGGATACATCAACAAAGAAAGTCTATCTTCCAAATGATATTTGGGTTCATTTATGGACAAATAAGGAATATACAGGAAAACAATGGGTAGAAGTTGATGCCCCCATTGGAGAACCACCTGTTTTTTATAGAAAAGATTCATCACGAAAAAAACTTTTCAAATCCATTAATTGAACACCTATATTTTTTCCCAAATCATATACGAAGCGGGGTAAAATATATAATGATTCAAGTTATCCTACTTCTTCTGTAATCTTTCCGTAAAGTGTTAGGTAGTAGGTTTTACCATGTCGAATTCCGAGGATGTTGAAATAGAAGAAACAGTTCTAACCCCTCGAGAGATTATTCTTAAACCGAGGATGGAACCAAATGAACCTGGAGAGCTAAATATCAAGAAGACAATTTTACATTCTGTGGCTTTTTTAGCTGCATTGGTAGCTCTAACATATTACAATATTGCTGTCCCAGTTATTTTAAAACAAGATCTCGTACCAGCGGATTTTATTTTTCTGGGGTTTATTCCACGTATGACTTTTATCAATTTCTTGATGACGATTGATAATATTCTAGCGGTCACTTTACAACCTTTCTTTGCAAGTTTAAGTGACCGAACAGCTTCCCGTTTTGGTCGCCGGATGCCGTATCTTATTATTGGCATAATTGGGAGTGCCATCTTTTTTGGAGTCGCCCCCTGGATTCAAGTTCTTGCAGGTTTTGTAGGAATGCTTTTTTGTTATAATATCTTTATGTCTTTTTTCCGGAGTCCCGCTTTAGCATTAGTTGCTGATTATACCGAAGAGAAATTACGTTCAACGGCAAGTGGTATTCAGCAATTAATTGCCAATATCGGAACTATTGTAGCTTTTGGTGTTCCCATTATTGTTGGGTTATTTATCTCTAAAAATATGGATAAAGTGCAGCGTGATTTACTTATTAATCGGATTGGTTTTCCCATAATTTCTGTTGTCATGTTAATCTGTTTAGCCATTCTTGTCTTCGCAACCCAAGAAACCCCAACAGGAGAGGGTTTTCTTAAACTCACAGATGAGAAAATCGCTGTTGATAGTATGAATTTTGAAATTGTTGAGTGCAGGAAACAAGAAGAAGAGCAGCCTAAGAAAAAAACAAATGCTTTTTTCCTGATTTTTAAAAAAGAGTATCTTAGCATTTTATTGCTTCTTCTTGCCGTTTTTTTCTGGTTTTCCGGTTTTGGAGCAATAGAAGCTAATTTTTCCAATCTTGGAAATGATTATTATGGATTACCTATGGATCAAACATCTATGCTTGGTTTAGTGTATCCTATAACTATGATTGCTGCATCATTGCCAATGGGGCTTATTGGACAAAAGTTAGGCAGAAAACGAACACTCTACTTATGCTTAGGGATGTTAATTGTTTGCTTATCACTGATTTCCTTCT
>JAYEJY010000316.1:0-6936 GCA_034660795.1 Promethearchaeati archaeon
CTGACTAAAATTAAATAACGAAGCAAGAATCATCTATGACTGCACCATTTAAAGTAAAAATAATCTCTTTTTTTAGTAGAGGTAATTTTTGACACTTAATAACATTTCTTTAAGGTAAATTATTATAGAAAAAGAAAAAGAAAAGTAGAAATCTATAAATAATTTATAGACGTCTAAAATCTATTTTAACAGCATGAGCTGAACAAGAAATACAGGGGTCATATGATCTAATTAACATATTTAAAAGTAATTCTGCATCTTCATTAGATTTTTCTGCTAATATTGAACCCATTTTATTTACATCATCTTCAATTTTGTTCGTATTATGTGCAGTTGGTGTAATAACATCCATTTTTTGAATGACCCCATTTTGATCCACAGTATAAGCATGATTTAGAAGGCCTCGAGGAGCTTCAGTAGCAGTTGCTCCTGTACCAGCTTCAATTTCAAATGTCTTTGGTGATTTTTTTGGAGGATTTTCAATGTATTTATCTAATATTTCAATTGCATTATCTACACAATGCATTAATTCAATAATTCGAGCAAGGTTATTGTTAAATGGGTTGAAATTTGGTAGTTGTAACCCGAATTGTTTAAGAATTTCTTTTGCATCATTGGATAAGAATTCGTGATTTATGTTGATTCGAGCGAGAGGAGAAACATAGTAAATTTGATTACCATTTATGGTTGAGAATTTTGCGTGGGAATATTGGCGTGTTTCTTCCGTTATAAAATCTTTTTTGTAATCTTTAGCAGATACAATTTTACCACTTAAAAGGCATTTATGCTTTCCATGTAAGAAAGGATAATTTTTTCCATTATAAATTGCGATTTGTTCTGTCTTATTTTCAAAATCAGGCATTGTTAAGGAATCGTAAAGACTAGCTATTTTCGCAGTATCTTCTTTAAAGGATAGAAGCTTCTCTTTTATAGCTTTCATTTGCACTTTTGATGGATATTTTCCAAACCCTCCAGGTTTAATATTAACCGGATGAATTTCTCGACCACCAATTAAAGCTTGTAAATCATTGGCGATACGTTTCATTCGGAGAACCATTTTTACTTCTTTAGGATATTTCGGAGCCATTTGAATTGCACCAGGGAAACCGAGAAAATCTGGGAGAGCTAACATCCCTATGTGCAAGATGTGTGATTGAAGATTCTCACCATGATCTAGAAGGATCCGGAAGTCTTTAACTTGGTCTGAAGGCTCAATCCCTACACTATTTTCTAATGCTTGTGCAGCTGAAATTTGATGAGAAACACTACAAATAGCACAGATTCTAGAAATTATATTGATAGCTTCGTCGTATTTTCTACCAACAGTAAAACCTTCGAAAAATCTTGCACCTTCTACAATTTGCATTTCAGTTTTTGTAATGTCATCGCCATCTAATTCAACTAATAGATTACCATGACCTTCAACTCGGCAGATGTGTTTAATATGATATTTGTTTTTTGACATGTTTATTCCTCACCTTCTGAATTTTGTTGATATTGTAGACTTTCATCTTGTTGTTTCCAAGCTTTCATCAGAATATCATGAATTTGTGGATCTTCTCCTGTGTATTTCAAAATATATCTTGAAACATCCTTAACCGTAGCGCCTTTTTCTACCATTAATTCAATTTGTTGTTTATATGCTGCTTGGAGGGTTGATCCACGACATCCATCACAAGGCATTCCATGACTTGGGCAAAGAGCACCACAACCAGCTTGGATAACAGGTCCCATACAAATTATTCCATCTTCGAGGAAAATACAGCGATTACCTTTTGCTTTACATTCTTGACAAACTGGAATATTTGGTAATTTAGGTGTACCACCAATTAAATAATATTTCACGAAATCAAGAAATTCATACTTGTTTACTGGGCATTCAAGAAGATAATGGTCAACTTTAACTACTTTATTAATGGGTTTGACATGAATTTCATTGACTTTCTTGGCCCCTTCAGAACCGTAACTTGCTTCTTTAATGGTTTTGTTATCGTAGTAATTTCTTATTGCTTGAACTCCACCAAATGCAGCACAGGCTCCTATAGCGACTAGGACATCAGCTTTTTCTCGTAATTCCAATAATTCTTCTTCTTGTTCTTTATTAGTAATACTCCCTTCAACAAAGAGAATATCATATGGTCCTTTCTTGTTTTCACTCATTGCCATACGAAAATCAATAATATCAATAAGCTCTAAGAGTTCTAATAATTCATCTTCAAGATCTAATATGCTTAATTGACATCCTGCACAGCCAGTAAATCCAACAATCCCAACTTTTGGTTTATCCGTCATTTAAAGTGCCTCCAGTAAACCACGTATTTGTTCAAGCGTAAAAACAGGTCCATCTAAACAAACGAATTTATCACCAATGCCACAATGGCAACATTTCCCAACGCCACATTTCATACGTCTTTCTAAAGACATGTAAATAGCTTCATCTTTGATTTCTAATTTCTCTAATTCTTGGATAACGAATTTATACATGATAGGAGGACCACAAATCATAGCAACAGTATTTTCTGGTTTAATGGTGTCATTAATTTTGGGAAAGAGCGTTGTTACCACTCCAATGTTCCCATCCCAACACTTATCATCATCTCGATCAACAGTCTGATGAAAAATAATATCTTCACGTTTTTTGAAATCTTCATTTTGACTTGGAAAGAGTATATCATTTGGATAACGGTCACCATAAAGAATAAAGATTTTTCCGAAATGATCACGTTTATCGATTGCATAATTGAAAGCTGATCGTAAAGGTAAGTAACCTAAACCACCACAAACAAATAACAAATCTTTACCATAATGTTGTTCAAGTGGAAAACCATTTCCAAAAGGCCCTCGAATTCCAACAACGTTTCCTGGTTCTAGTTGATGTATTTTTTTTGTTACATTTCCAACTTTACGAATACCTAGTTTGAATTGGCCATGTTGAGTTGGAGTGGATGTAATACTGATTGGAACTTCTCCTACACCAAAAACAGTTAGAAGCACGAATTGCCCAGGTTTATAATCAAAGAATTCATTTAAATGCTCATCCACAAATCGTAATTCATAGAGTTTTGTATTGTGTGTTAATTCTTTAACATTCATTATCTTAGCATTATGTGGTGTACATACTCCTACATTATGATCTATTGCTGCTTCTCTCATAATTAGAATTCACCTCGAATTTTTGTCAGAACCTCTCGAACGTCTATATCAGCGGGACAATATGTTATACAACGCCCACATCCTACACACCCTTCAAAATTATATCGACGTGGTAAATCAACGAATTTATGTAAATATCGATAGCGGAACCGTTGTTTTTGTTCCTTGCGGAAATTGTGCGGTCCAGCAACAAGCGCAAATTCTGGATAATAACAGGAATCCCATTCTCTTTTTCGTTCACCATCTTGTAAATCGATACGCACTTTATCTTTCGTTGTATAACAATAACAAGTTGGACAAACAAACGTACAAGAACCACAGAACAAGCATTTATCTGTATATTCTTGCCAAACATCTGATTCAAAACTATCTTCTATTTGACTTGCAAGTCCTTCTACAAGAATGGCTTTTTGGAAATTGTCCTTCTTATTCTTGAGAGTTTTATTATATTTGTGAAAATCTTCTTGGGTGGTTTCTTGAAAAATATCGTCGTATTGTCGTAGAAGCCCCTTACCTTTATCGGAATTGGGAACTGCTATTAGCTTATCATCTGAAATCTTAGTTAACATTATGTCATAACCGGTTTTTGGATCATTTGAACCCATAGATTCACAAAAACAATTTTCAGAGCAAGGTTCAAGACAATTCATTCCAATAATCATGGTATTTTCTCGTAATTTAAGAAATGCATCATCCGAATAATAATCTTTGAAAATTCGTTTTAAAACATTAACCCCTGTGATATCGCAAGGACTTACACCGAATAAAATTACTTCTTTATCATAAGCTGATTCTACAATGGAATTACAATCTTCCGTAATACCTTTATGAATATTGTACCGAAAAACCGTTTGATTCGCTGGAAGAAAAATCTTTTTTGGTGGAATCATAGGTAATTGTTCAGAATAAATAACCTCTGAATGGTCATTTATTTGAGTAATTGTTGGCACATCATCTTGATTAGTGGTAGCTAGCACCACGTAATCTTTTATCATAGAATCGACTAAAGATGGTAAATCGCTTTCCTTGAGTATTTTTGAAATCATACTATTTCGTGCCTCAAAATCGTATATACTAGCATTTGAGAAATGGTTTTTCAGAGGTAATTAATTAATTAATGCTTCTAATTATTTTATTTTTACAAAAGAACAGTTATTATGACTACCAATTTAATATAAGTATATACAATTGTCTATAATTAATATCCCAATAAAATATCATTCTATAAGTATGAGATTTTTATTAATTAAAATTGAAAACAAATTACATAAATCAGGGAGAACGAGATCTGCTTGTTTTAATATATGCTCATTGCTTGCTATATCAAATGTAATTTCTCTTGTTACTATAATTGTTTTAGCACCTAATTGCTTCGGAAAATGGATTTCCGACAAAGAATTGCCAATATATATGCTATTTTCTGGAGGTGTTTCAATAATTTGGAATAATATTTCGTAAAATTTCTTGTTTGATTTTAATTGATGAGTATTATCCAACCCAATAATTTCTGAGAAAAAAGAAAGCAATTCACATCCTACAAGAACACCTGTTGTATGCCGTGTATGTGCAGAAGAAGCAACTGATAAAGTAATTCCTTTGTTCTTTAATTCAATAAGAGTCTCCTTCATTTCTGGGTATACACAACAAAAATTAGTGGGAACATGATATTCAAGAAAAGCAGCAAGGTGATTATAATTCCAATAATATCTTCCACTTAAACATTCTCTCATCCAATTAGTATTTGCATCTTCATATCGTTTTAGAATAGATTTTTTTGTATTTACTGGTTTTTCTTCCCAGAATCTTAACCATTTTTCATTTGCGTGGTTTATCGCTTTTTGAGCTGCATCTTTTTCAAATTTAAACTGTTTCTGCAAAAAAGAAACCATTTGCTTATCATATTTCTCAGTCATCTGTTGTTTGGAAATTAAAACCCCATGGAGATCAAAAATAAGATGAAGTTTATTCAACGGTATTTTTTTATTATTTTTCATTGACTTTTTATTATTTGATATTTCAGTCAAGAAAATCACCTTTATGATAGATAATTAAATACTTCATTTAATGATTTAATTACTGGATAGGGATGTTTTTCATGATTGAAAACCATTTGACCTGGTCTTCGAATAATAATAGAGTTAATACCGTATTGTTTTGGACCATGTCCATCCGTATGGACATCATCACCGATATGTAGTATTTCCTGTGGTGCAAAATTACTATGGCTGAGAAGTTCAGAGAAATTGTTTATTTTCTGAACATCATACTTATCACAAGTAATGATATTTTCAAATTTATCTAATAAGTTAGCTTCCGATAAAAGTTGAATTATTCCATCCGAATGATTGCCCGAAAGAACATATAGTTTGAGATCCCTTGATTTTAATTTGGTAATAGTATCAGTCACGTCATCATAAAGGTATTTTTTTTGTTTTTGTAATAGTTTTTTGACAATTTTTTCTTGTAATTCATTTAATTCTTCTGCTGAAATGTCAAGATTTAGCATGGCGATCCGTGTTTTATTATATGTTTCTTTAAAGGCTAAACGATCTTCTTTGGATAGTTTACCAAAACGATTCATTTTTTGAGAGAGAGATTCTGGTAATCTTACTATCACATCAACCATGTGTTTTTTAAATGCTTCAACTGATATTGGATGCCCATATTGAGTTAATAATTGAGGAATATATTTGTGGGTGGGTGGTTTAACATACGCTAATGTTCTATCAAAATCAAAACAGACACATTTAATCATTCGAGAGTCCTCAATATACTAATGCTTACTTGAATGTCTGATGATGTTAATTTTAAATGAATCGAAAGATTCGAAAGTTAAGAAAACACAAAATTTTAACTTTGGGATAGAGTAATACTAGTGTCTTTTCTAATTGTCTTATCTATGTTTTTCCCTGGTTTAACTAACTCACGATGAGGATCAAAATGTTTAAGGCAATCCATAATTGCTGCTCTTGGAGAAACCGAAAATTCAAAACCCAGTGATTTTAATTTATCTGATTTATAAATATATGATTTTCCCAAATAATTCAGACAGGTTGGAGATAAAGCTATTTTAAGAAGCTCCATTTTTGGGAATAGTTTGTGCAAAAATCGTACAAAAGGAATAATTGCTTTAAACAACCAATAAGGAATAGAGAATCGTGGATGAGGACGGCCGTAATAATCAGCAATTACTTTGAAAATTTCTTTATAACTTATTGGTTCTTGGGCAATATTAAATGCTTCTCCGGAATGTTTTTCTGCATTTTCTGCTAAAAATACTTGTGCTCGAGCAACGTCTAATGGGGCAGTAACACAAAAGAGATCTTTTCCCTGATCAATTAATTTGGGAATAAATCGTCGAGAAAAAGCTTTAACCATTGAAGGTATTGTCTGCCAATCTCCAGGTCCTACAATAGGTGATAATCTTGTTATTATAAAACTACAATCTTTCTTAGTTTCAGCATAATAGAAAACTAATCCTTCTGCTAATCTTTTAGTAATGGGATAAGGTTCACCATCTAATGGTCCTATCTTACTATTTTCATCAACAACATACTTTCGCTTTTCTTTAAGAAAATTATCATAAACACCAATTGTACTAGCATAAATAAAAACAGCTGCATTGCCATCACTAAAGGCTTCTAACATATTTTTAGTGCCAATAACATTGGTATGATACATTTCTTCGTAATTCGCTGTTACAGAGATGTTTGCAGCAATATGGAAAACATAATCAATTGCATTGGTTTTGATAGTTTTTGTAATTAGATCCTTATCAGATAG
>JAYEJY010000317.1:0-6932 GCA_034660795.1 Promethearchaeati archaeon
CTAAACCTAATTTATAGCTAAAAATCAATAGAAAATAAACGAGGAATTCTACTACTAGAAAACTTAATAAATTGATTAATATAGCCAAACCAAGAACAATACCAATATTACCAAAATCACCCACGATTATGGAACCGAAAATCCCATAGATTAAATGTAATCCAAAACCAGCTAGCCAAACGCCAATAATATGAGTCCATAAATCCTTGTCTTTTATAGCAGTTAGTTTGGGTTCAATTAAGCCCAGGTTGAGATTAGTAGAAGTTGTATTAGCAATGATAGTACACTCATCTCCTAATGTATCAATTAAAGCAGGATAAATCAAGAATAGCCCCCGCAGATTTCTGAGAGCAACATCTGCTTTACTTAAAATTCCACCTGTTAATGAGTTAATAGTTAAAGTAATAGACTGTATTGGAATAGCTTCTTTCAAAATACTTCGAAATTGTTTTTTCTTGATATTCTTTATAAGTAAGAATACAATGAAACCGAGATAAGCAAAAAAAGGTAGAAGAATAAAATAAGTCAGTGGCTGTAAAGAAGCAAATTCTCCAGATGAATTAAACCAATTAACTGGTTGAAGAATAGCTATTAATGCAGAATATAAAAGAGTAGAGAAGATATTATTTATAGTTGACATAGTGGGATAAACCCAAACATCTGGATTCAATCCTTTTTTGTAAAGGAAAAAAGAGAAAAAGCTGGCAATCTGGGTACTAAAAAATGATGAGAGAGTTAAAGTGAGAATTGGAATTGTTATAAAAGGAACGGGATTAATGATCCTTTGTTGGCCAAGGGAAATTAGATTTGTTATATATGATACTAACCCAATTAGTAATCCATTAAAACTTCCTAATGTTAAAACTGCGGAAATTATTGTGTAAAAATATTCATTATTCTTGAAAAATTGTGGCTTAATGGAACCAATATTTAAGGCTGTTCCTAAACGACTCACTAATACACCTATACCACCATCTGAAGAAAGTATAGGAGGATAAAAAAGAATAATAAAAGCACTAGTAGCTGGAAAGGTACTTGCGTAACTCAAAAAAGTAAAAGAACCAATACTCCCAGCACCTAGTCCAAAAACATCAAAAAGCAAAGATAAAAAGGATTGAACAGCAATTATCAAAATAATTCTAATAATTGTTCCTTTTTGAAACCACTTTTTGATATTTATTTTAGGCATTTTTTCTACCCTTTCTACTGAGTTTAAAGAGGAATTGAAAAACTCCATTATCTAGAAGTAGTTAATCATTACTTTAAGATAAAAATATCCATTAGTTAAACTAAATGATTAATTATTAAACACATTATCAATAACAAAATTCATCTGCTTGAGAAAAACATTAACAGTATTTTTAATAGTTTTATCTAAGCAAAAACAGCTATCAAAATATAAGTTGTTTTAATTAAACTCTACAAAAGAATCAATAGCGAAAAAACGTAGATAAATGAGGCACATAAAAAATCAGCAAGACATGCAACAAGCGGAATTGCAAAATTATCCGGATCCATTTCTTTACGAAAAGCAATAATAGATAAGACAAAGATTAAGGCAAGAACAATAATAAAACCTATTATGTTTGCTAAAAGTGTTACAACGATTACTTTTAGAATATCGATTGTAAACCAAGAACCATAGAGCTCTATAAGATCACCTATACTTATGAATGTACCAATAAAGCCTAAAAAGATAGTAACAACCAAACCACCTAAGCCAACCCCAACAAAAGTCGTCCACACCTTTTTCTCTTTTACAGAAATTACTCGAGGTTCAATATAACCAGCAGAGAAATTAGTAATAAGTATATTAGAAGTAATTGCACACTGGTCTACTAAGGTACCAATTAAAGCGGGAAAAGCAATCAATAATTGGGGATATCTTGTTAAAGCTTCTTCAGAACGAGTTAAAACAAGTCCGGTAAAAGTACCAATAGTTGCACTCAAAAAAACTGCTGGCATTGCCTCTTTCATCATTTTTCTATAATCTTCTTTTTTGAGACTTCGAATAATAATATATACAACAACACCAACACATATTGCAGCTGGTATAATTGCTATATAGGATCCAAGCATCTCATCAGGCCCAGCAATAGCATATCCTAGACCTTCAGGTGTTTCTACGCGTTTCCAAGGTCTTATAATATTGACAACTCCGGCATAAAGGGATGCAATTAAGATGTTATTAACAGTGGACATAACGGGGCATACATAAATATCCGGATTCAATCCTCTTTTATAAGTGAAAAAGGACACTAAACTGGTAATAATTGTTGAAAAAAAAGCTGCGAGTACGAGTACTATAATAGGGATCACAAAAAATAGCGTTGGGTTGAAAATCTTGTTTTCTCCAAAAGTCAAGAGATTAACTGAATAAGTTGCAACACCAACAAGAACAGAATCAAGTAAAGCAATTGTCATAACTGCAGATAAGAGATTCTTATATTCAGGCGTATTATTTCTTATTTGTGGTTTTACAACACCGAGATGCAAAGCTGTACCTAATTTCCCAACTAGAACAGCTATATCTCCTCTTGCTGCTAAAAGAGGTCCTAACATTAAAGTTATCCAAGCAACTTGAGTTGCTGGCATGAAAAAATTAGCTATAGTACCAGAAACAATTCCACCTGTGTCGAAGAACAAAGCTATCATTGATTGCAAAAAAATACCAAAAATCATATTTATTGCTAATTTTTTACCTGTATCCTTCGACATTATTTTATCACCAATATTTTGTAAGAAAACTTGGTTTTTCACTGATTTTGGATTTTAAATCCTAAATACAAGGAATCCAAAAGGAGTTTTTATTCATCTACTTGCTCAGTTTCTTCAATGAATTTCTCTATAATTTTTTGTGCAGTTTTTTCTGCTACTTCTCTAAACTCTTTCTCAACATTCACCTCTTGAATAGTTTTCTTTGCTGATTTTTTAGCAGCTTTTCTTGCTATTTTTTCTGCTGTAGTCATAGCAGCTTTTTTTGCTGCCTCTTCTGCTGCCTTTGAAGCTGCACGACGATTAGAACGAGTTATAACCTTCTCAGCGGATTTATCAGCAGTTTCTTTTGCAGCTGAGGTTGCTACTTCAGCAACCATTTTCTTTGGTTCTTCAACTATCTCTGCTTCCTTAATGGCTTCTGCAGCAGCTTTTTTCGCTGCTTTTTCTGATTCAGTTTTAACAGCTTCTTTAACAACTGGTTCTACTTCTTTGGAGGCACTTTCAGTTGCCGCTTTTTTTGCAGTATTTACTATTTTCTTTTTATTATTTGCAAATTCTTTTGTAATTGCTTCATCCGTACTTTTCCCTAATTGTTCTTGAAGATTCTTTAAAAGATTAGAAAGGTTCTCAGAAATTTCATTTTGTAATTTTTTCTTGATCTCTTTTTCTTTTAAATCAGGGATTTTTTCATTCAAAGTTTTCAGTGCATTTGAAATAACTTCTTTACTAATTCTCGAAGCTAGTTTATTGCTTTCTTTTTCAGTTATATCTTGAGATATAGATTCAGCTAACTCTGAAGCTGCTTTCATAGCCACTTTTTCTATATTCTCTGAAACTTCACTCGCTGTTTTTTGCGTAACTTCGCGTGCTTTTTCATGAGAAATTTCTTCTGCGACTTCCTCAGCGACTTCATCTACAACTTTCTCTGCTTCTTTTTTCGAAGCTTCTATTTCTGCTGCTTTTTCCTCAATGGCTTTCTCTTCTTTTCGTTGAAATGCTGTGCATGCATCCTTCAAACCGGTAAAGATAATTTCATCTCCGACACGGATTTTAGTTCTTCTCCGAGGTTTGAAAAAGTATCCGCCAGCACGTTTTAATGCTAATACTCTAATTCCATATTCATCTATATAATTACCAGCTGGGATTGTTTTCCCAATAATGGGAGAGGATTCTTCGACAATACTTTTGAAAATGTTTTCTGTAGATTCACCCACGACTAATTCAATTATAGGATGAGAGGGCAGTTCAGCGAGTACAATTTTCGCAATTTCATTCGCTGAATCCGAAATATCCTCTGTTGCTTCGATAATTCTAATGAGACCTTGTAAAGAGGATAATTCCTCCGAAGAAGATTTAGCTAAACCTAGAATAGCTAATTCCGATTTGTTTCGAATAGTATCTAATCTTTTCTCCATATTTGTTACTAATTGGGCTAATTCACGATTATTATATAAAACAGCACCATATGCAAGATCAACCATAACTTCGCTTGTATCTTTCAAAGAGATAATATTATTAACAATTTCATTTTCAAATTGTTTTGTTTCTTCTATTTCTTCTTCCTCTTCAGGTGGACTTATTTCTTCTGCTGATCCGCCAATAAGAAGCTTTAACAAACTAATGCTTGAACTTGAACCTCGAGCTAGAAGAACATCATTTGGTTGTAACTCCGTTTCTAAATCAGGCATAATTTCCCATTTATTATCACGACGCAAACCAAAAATTGTTATGGAAAAATTCATCTTTTCAATAATTTTTTGTAAAGTATAGCCTGTTAGAACAGATTTTTCGGAAATTTCTTCACGAATTAAATCTCGAGCTATTTGTGTTGAAATTTCTTTCAAGGATTTATGAATTGTAAATCCCTTTAATAATGCATGTGAAATATCAACAGCAGAATTAGCAATCATCTTACTTGCTTGCCCTATCACCACAAGGGGGAGGGTTGCTTGTGCATCTTTACCATCACGAACCGCAACTTGTAGAGACATATTTAGTAAATAGTCCAAACGTATGACTAAATCACGTAAATCCCCTACTTCTTCAGCAAGCGCTTTGTCCTCAAAAAGCACAGAAGTATATGCTAGATCCACTAAGATACTACAAATATCACGGATCTGACGGAGGGCTTCTTTTGCAGATATGGGTTCATAGGTAACTTTTGACATGAGTAATAACCTACCTAATATATTCGTTTATCTGCAATTGGAAGAATATAACTAATCCAAAATCCTAAGAAAATTGGAAAATGATTTCTACCAAAGGCAGAAAAAGAAATGTTAAAAACATTCCCTTATAAAATAACGAACTATCACGTTATTTAAATTAATTGAGAGATTTTATAATTTTTTCCTATTTGTATTTTTTGCTTATAATGTCCTAACTTTTTATCAAAAATTTCATAAGAAAAAAGAAGATAAAAAACATATTAAAATTTAAACTAAAGGGTAATTATTGTTCTAGGGTTAAAAAATTTAAAGATAGAAAAAAAAGTAAAATAACAAAAAATATAACAACGTTATATTGAGTGTGTCAAACTTTGGCAAAAGATGAAATTGAAAAAACATGGTATGAAAATCCTGCATTAAAAAGTATGGTCGGATTAATGGGTGCCCGTGCAATGCGGGGAATTATGCATCAATTTAGAGGAAACAGGATTTGGGGAGGAAAAACAGGTTTAGAAAGCGTTGCTGAAGAATTAAGTAAACGACTCAACCCTGAAGATCGTAGAATTTTAATTGTTGCAGATTCTTTTACAAAAAAATTTGGAAAAAAAATAGTGCCAGAATTTGAAAAATGGGGTTTTTCAACACAAATTTGGAATGAAGTAGAACCCGAAGTCCCATTAAATATTGTTCAAAAAGGCGTGGAAGTTTGTCAAAAATTTAAACCAAAAGTATTGCTAGCGGTAGGTGGAGGGTCAGTTATAGATGCGGCAAAGGTTCTTCTTATTGCATATGAAAGACCTGAACAAAATTTATTGCAAATCGATGCTTTATCAGCAATATTGGGATTACGGAAAAAAATAATTGCTTTAGTCGCAATACCAACCACAATAGGAACAGGTAGTGAAGCAACCACTGCAGCTGTAGTAACCAATACACGAAGAGATCCACCAAAAAAAATAGGGTTGTCTGTTGATGAAACATTACCAGATTACGTTGTCTTAAATACTGATTTTGTAAAAACCCTACCACCCTTTCTCATTTCTGCAACAGGCTTAGATGCATTCAGTCATAGTTTAGGGGCATATATTTCTAATTGGGAAACACCTTTACTCGATGCTATTAATACGACGGCTATAAAAGAAATATTAACCTATTTACCCCGGCTTGTTGATTTTGGTACAAAAGATTTAGAAGCCTTGGAACATATGCAATGGGCAGCTACATTAGCAGGATTAGGATTTAATAATGCAGTTCCCGGAATTGAACATGCTTTAGGACATAGTTTTGGAGCGGTTATGCATGTTCATCACGGTCTATCAGTTGGTTTGTTTTGTGCACAATCACTTGCGTGGCAAGCAAAGGTAACTGACCGATGGCAAAATCTTTGCCCCTTATTTGGTATTGAAGTAAAGAGAAAGAGTAAAAAACAACTTCTTGATGAATTAATTAAAGCTATTCAACAATTTTGCCGACGAGTAAATGGTGTCGCAGCAGTTAAAGAAATTAAGGAACCTAATATTTCAAAAACTAATTATATGAACAAAATTGATACACTCGCAGATTACGCTGTAACTGATATATGTTCTTTAACATCCTATCGTCCAATTCAAAAAGCAGATTATGCTAAAATGTTTCAAGCTGCCTGGGACAGCAAGGAGTTAGTTTTTTAGGAGGTAAAAAAATGACTGGTGAAATTACAGGCTATAATGGATTCATTGCTTATATCAATCTCTCTACAAAGAAAATTAAGAAGAAAAAACTTGACCCTAATATAGCGAAAGACTATATAGGGGGAACTGGTTTAAGTGCTAAATTAATTTATGACTTATTAAATGACAAGGACTATGATGTTTTAAAAGAAGATATTTTTAATGAAAAAAATCCAATAGTGTTTGCTACCGGGCCTATAACCGGGACAATACGTCCTTCCTCAGGTAGATATTCTATTTCAGGTATCTCACCACTTACAAATCAGTGGGGAGAAGGGACAAGTGGAGGATTTTTCTGTATCGCACTCCGTAGGTCAGGATATGATGCATTGGTAAT
>JAYEJY010000318.1:0-6876 GCA_034660795.1 Promethearchaeati archaeon
TCAAGAAATACCTTTTCATATATTGACGGATGATGAAAAGGTCCTTCCGTTACTCCTAGAACATCTTCAAGATTCATCTAAACCTGAAAAACAAGCTTTAAGAGCTGCTTCTAAGGTTGCTAATTCAGTAAATCGTCAAATTGATAATTTAAATACAAATCTGAATACAAAAACAACTAAACAAAGTAAAGAGATTTCACTATTATCAAATGAAACAAAGAAACTTGCTAATGAATGTGGAAAAATAAAAGAAGAAATAGTAACTAGTAAACAATTCAAAAGATTCGAAGAACAGATAGATAATAGATTAGTAAAAACATATAAAGATATTTCATGGTACTTAACTGCCATTATTATTCTATTATTTATTTTTCTAGTAGTTTTCATCTGGTTTTTTTCATGAAATGGTATAGTGATTTCTTTTTTTTAAGAAATTCTTTTGCTTCTACGGAAAGTTATTTGTAGGAAAGAAGCATAAGAAATGTTTATGAGGTAGAAAACTCTTGGCAAAAAAGAAAGAGACAGATGTTTTAATTAACGAACTATTGAATTGGGACTCAACTACACGGGAAGCAGCTGCTCAAGAACTTGGTCAGCGAGTTGCTGAAGAAGCAATTGATTCTTTACTGCAAGCTCTGAAGGACGATAATTCTGCAGATGTCCGTGCAGCAGCAGCACGAGCTCTTGGACGCTTTTTTGATTACGATCAAATACCTGAACATTTACTTAAAGCATTAGCAAAAGAAACGTCCGCTATAGTAAGAATTGCTATAGCTACTTCTATTGGAAAATTTGAAAATTCAGAGATAGCTGAAGAACTTCTACCTTTGTTAAAATTAGAACAATCTTATTGGGTTCGTGAAACTATTTTAGAAGTATTTGGAAAAATTGATCCCGAGAAATTCTCTGAAACATTAGCTGAGCATATATTAAATGATCCTTCTGATGAAGTTCGTATTCAAGCAGCACTCTCACTTTCTAAAGGCGCTGATTCTGATATTCGTTCAAAAATAATTCAAGCTTTTAAAAACGAAAAATCAGATGAAGTAAAAAGCCATATTGCTCAAGTATTAACTCAATTCCCCGATAAAGAAATAGTTAATCTTCTAGCCCAAGCGATTGAAGATGAAAACTTTAAACTAACTCAAGCAGCATCTGCTGAGGCATTACATGTTATTGCTCAAAAAATGGGTTATGAGGATGAAAATGAATTATTTGACTCAATCTAATTTTCCTATTCCAGCATAAATCCCCCATATTATTAAATAGGTAATGATATTATTCATTATTAATAGAAAATTACTAAATGGGTAGTGTTACAAATATGCCACACTCTCGTGAGGACAAAACCGTGGGTAATCGAAAAGATGAGCATCTCACTATTTGCACAAAGAATCAAGATATCACGATGGATAAATCAACTTTTTTTGAGGATTTCCATCTTATTCCTCGAGCACTTCCTGATTTTGATTATAATGATGTTGATACTTCAACGGAATTTTTAGGCCATAAATTTAATTTTCCGTTGCTTTTCTCGTCTTTAACAGGTGGATCAAAAAAAGCAGCACATATCAATGAAACATTAGCTTCCATTGCAGAGGAATTTCAAGTAGGGATAGCAGTAGGTAGTCAAAAAGCAGCACTTGAAAACCCAAAATTAGCTGATTCCTATAAAATTGTTCGAAAAAAAGCGCCAACCACATTTGTTGCTGCTAATATAGGTGCTGTAAATTTAAATTATGGTTTAACTATAGAGAATATTAAAGAGCTTATTGAGATGATAAATGCGGATGCTCTTTTTCTTCATCTAAATGCTCTTCAAGAACTTATTCAACCGGAAGGAGAGACAAATTTTTCCAATCTATCTAAGAAAATTGAATTGGTATGTAAGGAACTTTCAATCCCTGTCATTGTTAAAGAAGTTGGTTGTGGTATTTCTCAAGAAGACGCAGAGCTATTAGTAAATTGTAATGTTGATGTAATTGATATCGCTGGTGCTGGTGGTACAAGTTGGGCTAAAATTGAAGCTCTCAGAGCAAAACAAAAAGAGAAAACCATAAAATCATTTTTAGGAGAAACTTTTTCTAATTGGGGATTACCTACAGCCATTAGTACGCTTGAAGTCAGCCAATTTATTCCAAGTATTAAAATCATTTCTTCAGGTGGTATCCGAAACGGGAAACAAGCTGTAAAAGCATTGGTCATGGGTGCTTCCTTAGTAGGGATTGGTCTACCACTTCTTGAAACTCTATCGAAAAGTGGTAAACAAGGTTTAAGAACTTGGCTAACTAGATTTTTTGAAGAGATTAAAACAACAATGTTCCTTATTGGTGTTAAAACAATAAATAATCTTCAGACAGCACCTTATATTCTCACAGGATTTTTAAAAGAATGGTTTGCAATAAGAGGAAGCAAAATAAAGGAAAATACACAGTAGGTATGTGAGTAAAAATGGTTCCAAGATATGAAAACAACTCGCCAATAAAAGAAGATTTAGAACCTTTAATAGAAACTCTTGAAACAGCTGATGACTGGAATCTAAGATTTGGTGCAGCTAGTAAACTTTTTCGCTTAGGTCAAGAAAGAGCAATAGACCCACTCATTAATGCCATACAAAATGACCCCCATCCAGAAGTACGTCGATTAGCTTGTGACTTATTAGGACGATTAGGAAATCCTCGAGCAAGCTGGGCCCTTATTGCTGCTCTTAGAAAAGCCTTAATGAACCATGATTCTACCATGATTTATCACACAACTGCAGCCCTCTTAAATATAGATGACGATGATTTAGTTGATATTTTATTAAGTACTATTAGTGATGAACAAGAATTTATTGAAATGCGATACAAGGCGATTGATCTTCTAGGTAAAATCCGTAATAATGAAAGTATTGAGGGGTTAATTGCATTAATAAAAAATCCTAATACGGATGGTCGAATCCGTTCACGAGCGATACGTAAATTAATTCGGACAGGTAATTTAGCGGGATTACAACTTATTCTTGACTTTTTAGAGAAAACAGACAATATTACATTTGAAAAAGTCGTTGTTTCAGCAATGGGAAAAACACCATTTAAAAACCAAACCATCATTTTACGAGTAGGAGATTCTCTTTTAAGCATTTTAGAAAGAGAAGAAGGAAAAGGTGAAAAAAAGAACCATGAATTAACAAATTTAGTAGTACATACAATGACTAAATTAGCAAAAAATATTGGATTAGCATTTAAAGAATATATTGATAAAATTCTAGAAATACGAAAAAAACAAAAAACATAAACAAAGTTATAGAGAATATATTCTGCTAAAGCAAAGATTTAAAATTGAAATCATTTCTTGACAGAGTTACTGATATTTCCCTATGCAATGACCAGTTGATTATCGCTATAGAATAATCAGCGATGAGGAAGCACAGGGAGGTTAAACATTATGAGTAAACCATTTTATGTTAATGTTGAAGTTCCTGATGAACTCAAACAAGAAGCGTTAAAAATTCTTGAAAAAGCTCGAGATACGGGCAAGACCAAAAAAGGAACAAATGAGACAACTAAAGCTATTGAACGCAATCAAGCAAAATTAGTCTTGATTGCAAATGATGTGCAACCACCTGAAATAGTGGCACATTTACCATTACTATGTGAAGAAAAAAATATCCCTTACATTGTATGTGGATCCAAAGAAGAAATTGGTAAAGCCTTAGGACTTGAGGTTGCTTCATCAAGTGCAGGCATTGTTAAGCCAGGGAGTGCAAAGGAATCTCTTGGTGCTCTTGCAAAGAAATTGTCTGCTCTTAAGAAATAAATGATTTACTAATGTGCTGGAAAGTGATTAATTATGAGTAAAAAAAACAATTCAGAAGATCAAGATAAAGGTTTTCCAGCTGAAGTTGTTCAAGTTGTCGCCCGAACTGGAGTTACCGGTGAGGTACTTCAATGCAAAGTTCGTGTCCTCGAAGGAAGAGATAAAAAGCGGATTATTACTAGAAACATCAAAGGGCCTATTCGAGTAGGCGATATTCTAATTCTTCGAGAAACTGAGCGAGAAGCAAGAAGAATGCGTGGCCGACGATAAAAAACTAGTTGAGTTGATAATTTATGAAAGAACAAACTTGTGCTTTTTGTGGTTCACCTATTGAACCTGGAACAGGTACCATGTATGTAAAAAATGATGGTTCTCTTCTGTGGTTTTGTTCACGAAAATGTCGTATTTCGATGATCAAACACAAACGGAATCCCAGAAAACTTAAGTGGACAGAACGGTATGAGCAAAAAATTCTCACTGGTGGACGATCCCGCAGAAAACGATGATAAAAATTTCTTTTCTTTTTTTACCTTTTTTAATCGAATTTTTCAGATTGTACTCCCAGTAACAAGAATACCAGGTTTATATTTATTTATTCTATCTTTACCGGTTATATTGCTAAGTTTATCTTTAATCATTTGATCTAAGATCATTTTTATCTGACTTTCTTCTTCTAATATAGGTATTGTTTGATGACCTGCGATAATATGGATAGATTTCATGATGTCGTTCATAGCTTCTCGAATAAATATTTCATCGATATCATTTTTTGTTCTTATTGAAGCAGCAATAAAAAAGGACCCTTTTTCATCGTGAGTAAAAATCCATTGACCATCTTTTAAAGTAATACCTAATGGTGTTTGATTATGATGTGTTTTCATAAAAATGATTAAACTAGCTAGATAGCCACTGATTAACTGAGGATCATAACAATCATTATCGGAGAGATAATAAACACAACGACCATCATTTCTAGCTATCAAAAATTCCTTTAACATTTTTCTGGGCCTAGAGAGCATTGTTATCAGTCAAATAAAAGTACCTTTAAGGAACCTAAATTGACAAATTCCTATTTTGTTCACAAATAATTAATAAATTATCTCTTTGTTCTTATTTGTTGTGATATATTAATATAATTTTTTCTGGCACAAAAAAATACTTAATTATAAACAACAAATTCATAACTAAGAACAACCTAGATATTTTGAAGAAGATATGGCGGATAATAATATGAGTATACAAAAACAACTTCATGAAGCGAAAGAATTAGCATCAGCTGGACAACATCTTCAAGCAGCAAAACTTTTTGAAAATGTTGCCACGAAAATGTTGCGCACAGGTAATGAGGAGAAGCAAAATTCATCCGCTAATATTTTTGCCAAAAGTATAGCCCATTATCTCTTGGCGGAAAAAGAAAATGAAGCTCGAAATCTTGCATTTCAAGTTCAATTTATGAAAGAATCAGATCCCTTTTTAGCGTTACAAGTTGAATCAGCAATCTGTCCCACCCACCAATTAGTTAGAACTTTCTATATTGATTCGTTTCCTGACTCTTCTCGGGATATCTCTGAGTTTCAAAAAGACATTCCAAATAATCACAAAATTATGCAAATACAAGAGTCAATAATAATTAAGTTTCATTGGCAAAAAAATATTTTTGGTTTATGGGAACGGAAATATTCGTTACATAATCAAGAATTTGATTCGCCTAAAAAATTCATAAATTACGCTCTCTCAACCCAGCGAGGAATTCATCTTTTTGCTGTTGAGACAGCTTCTGGAGAGAAAATACTTATTCAAATAGCAGTTACATTCAATAAAAATCCCGTAGATATTTTACAAATTGTTTAAGAATAGGTGGCAAGTCCCCATAATCGATGCTCAGAATAAAACCCCGCTACCAAAGGTCACCTCCACGCCGCGACCCCAGAGGCGTACTTAACGGGAAGGACGGCCGCTCACTTCCGTGCCTGACCGGTTTGTTCCCTACGCATTCTAACCCTATCCTCCGATGAGAGCCTCAGCGATTAAGCACCTTCCGGGACGACGCTTCGACGGATTCCGATTGGGCGCTTGTTTTACTCCAAACACCTCAAATGGGCATTTAGCCAACCGTATAGAGCATTTGTTGTACAGGTGAGCCCTAACCACCCGCTTAGACTTGCCAAGTGTTGTGTGCGTTAATTCTCTTTAAAAAGACTTTGTCTCTTATAATATAATAAATATAAAACCTTGAATATTTGTTAAAGTATTTTTACCCAATATTTTGAAGAACTTATTTTTTAACAATGAAATAATTATTTCCCCAATAATTGTATAATTTTACATGCTTGACAGATTTCATTGCTGGTTGGCTCGTTGCAGATTTTACAACGATTTATGGTCTTTTGTGCTTGTTGTTTTTTCTCAGATTGTTCTATATTACAAGAGTCAATAATTGTTTCTACACTATTCTTTATACAATGGAGTGAACCTGGATAATGATCTTCTATTGCTGTTAAAAAATTGCGCACATCTAATCTCATTGCTTGGATAGAGTAGGGACAATCGGTTGTATGGTAATCCAAATCATTAAAAACTGCATATAAAATAATATCACGTTCACTTACAGCTCGCAAAGGTTTCACTCGGGGAATAAATAATTCGTGAACTTGTTCCCGCGGTAAATCTCTGGTTAGAATTTTTTTTGCATCCCCTCTAAGTAAATTGAGTAGAATAGTTTGATCTACATCATTCAAATTATGACCTGTGGCTAATTTGTCGCCTTCTAGATTACGAGCTGCATAATTTAAAGCTTTTCTTCGAAAGACACCGCAAAAAGCACATGGTCCTTGTTGAAGAATTTTATTCTGTTTATTTCTAGGCAATTTTTCCAACAAAAATTGTGATCGAGCAACCATTTCATCAAGGGTAAATCCATATAACTCCTTAAATGAATAAAGATGAAATTCTATCCCTAATTTTTTAGCTGTTTTACGAGCAATTGGTATCCCATCTTCCCGGTATTCCTTTATACCTTCATCAATACATACTGCAATAAGTTCTGACGGGAATTTCTGTTCAATGGCATCTAATACA
>JAYEJY010000319.1:0-6868 GCA_034660795.1 Promethearchaeati archaeon
ACAAAATAATTTACAGATATTTCTAAAAGGTATTCCTACTCAGTCCGAATCATTCAGTTTAAAGGAGTTGGCAGAAGATCGTGTACATTATTTTAAGTTCCTCTATTCTGATATTTTTTATAAAATAAGAAGAATATCTGTTAATTCATTTGTTTAAAATACTTCTAATTTGTGAAAACTATATTATTTTAGTTTAATATTCAATTATTCATTAAAATAGTTACAGAAACCCTTATTTATTATAACTCTTTTAGCTGCTAATTAAGAATATACCCATTATAAACTACTATTGAGGTGTGGAAATTGTCTGAAGAAACGTTACACGTACCCAAATCAATGGAAAACATAACCCAAGTTGCCAAGGCTTTATCATCAGATACAAGAATTAAAATCTTAAAAATGACAGCAACTGAAAATATTGATGTAAGTCGTATTGCTGCCAGACTGGATCAAACTGAAGCTAATATTAGTGCTCAAATTAAGATTCTAGAACAAGCTGGATTACTGGTTTCAAGATATGAACCTGGTATGCATGGCGTCAGGAAAATTTGTAGCACGAATGTGAATACCGTTATTTTTAAACTCTAGTTATTTTTACCCACAGAAAATTTTCATTTTCCTTTCTGTGGTTTAATTAAATAAGGAGAAGAATTTTTTCTTTCTCATTATTTACTTCTCTCTTTCTTAGTTATTCTTCCTTATCCTTACGATGATTTTTTCTTTGAATTGCTGCTCGTATGAATCCTTCAAATAAAGGATTAGGCTCTCCGGGTAATGAAGTAAATTCAGGATGATATTGCGAGGCCATAAAAAAATCTAGCTCTGGGATTTCTAATATTTCCATTCGCCTAGGATCATCTTTCGAATATCCGGAGAAAACCAGCCCGTTCTTTTCTAGATTTTCTATATATTCTGGATTAACTTCGAAGCGATGTCTATGTCGCTCTCTAATAATTTTTTGTCCATAGAGTTGAAACGCTTTTGATTTCTTCTTTAAAACTACCGTTTGTCCCCCTAAATTCATGGTACCGCCATATTCTGTAACTTCTTTTTGTTCCGGTAAAAGGTCTATTACTAGTTGTTTTGATTGGACATCCCCATTTTGTGTGAATTCAAAACTAGTTGCTTTTTCTAAACCGGCTACATTTCTGGCAAATTCTATTGTTGCTAATTGAAAGCCAAAACAAAGACCCAGAAATGGGATGTTTTGCTCTCGAGCATAATTTATTAATTTTATTTTTCCTTCAGTTCCACGATATCCAAATCCCCCTGGTATTAATAGCCCATCAAAGTTTTCGAGTTGTTTCACTTTTTTATGATCTTTCTCTATCTTCTCAGTATCTAACCAATCAATGCATACACCATGCTTAAATTTCGCACCTGCGTGTTTTAAGGCTTCATTAACAGAGATGTACGAGTCTACTATTTGGGTGTATTTTCCTCCCATGGCAATTTTTACTTCATCATCCGGATGAGTAAACCTTCTTGTTAATTCATTCCATTCTTTCCAGTCTGGTTTTTTAAGTTTGAGATTCAACTTATCTATTACTATTTTCCCGAACCCTTGCTTATCAAGATTATAGGGTGCTGAATAAACCGTATCTAAATCTGGCAATGTAAAAACAGCTTTATTAGGTACATTACAGAACAAAGCTATTTTCTCTACTGTTTGTTCATCAAGAACGTTATGGCTACGACAGACAATTATGGATGGATTTAAACCGATGCTTCTAAGTTCTTTAACTGAGTGTTGTGTTGGTTTCGTTTTTGGTTCACGTAAATGAGCTGGGACTGGGACAAAGGTCGTGTGAACAAGTAGGGTGTCTTCTTTATTTTCCTCCATTACCATTTGTCTAATCGCTTCTAAAAAGGGGAGTGATTCAATGTCTCCAACAGTTCCGCCAATTTCAATAAGTAACGCATCTGGGTTTTGATAACTTGCAACTTCCCGAATTTGATCTTTAATTTCATTTACAATATGGGGTATTACTTGTACCGTTTGCCCAAGGTATTCTCCTGCACGTTCCTTTTTAATTACTTCCTGGTATATTTTTCCGGTAGTTATATTTTGACTTTTTTTCATATTTAATCCTAAAATACGTGCATAGTGCCCGAAATCAACATCTATTTCTCCGCCATCATCACAAACATACACTTCTCCATGTTGAATAGGATTCATTGTTCCAGCATCGATATTTAGATAGGGGTCAATTTTGATTAAATCCACTGTTCCACCTCGAACTTGAATGTTTTTTCCGATACTCGAGGTCACAATTCCCTTTCCAATACCACTCATGACACCGCCTACAATAAATACAAATTTAGTTTTTTTAGCCATACACTCAACATCTCTATATTAAGTAACAATATCATTAATTACATTAGAAGTTCTTTATTAGTTATTTCCTTAAAAATTGTTAAAATATTTTAAAAAAGAGTAAAAAAATAAAAAGAAAATTGCAGCAATTCATTGAGTTGCTGCTGTAATATTACAATCCTTGATTTTTATTGAAGAGATAAAGGTCGGTGTATTAACTTCCCACCAATAGATTTGTTTTTGATCACTACCAATTGCATCAATACGTTTTGTCATATCTAATAATTTGCCTTTTAGTCGTAATTTTCTTAATGGTTTCTTTATTTCTCCTTTTTCAATAAGAAACATTCCATCTCGAGGTATGGTTGAAAATTCTCCTTCTAACATATTAGTAAATCTTGTATACCAATTACTTGTTATGTAAATAGTTGGTTTATTGGATTCTTCAATTATTTTTTCCAAGGATTTCTTACCTGGTTGATAAACGATGTTTGTTGGTGCTGGTGCTAGGATCTTAGTTCCAAGTCCAAAACTAATAAGCTCTGAATTACCGGTTGTTTCTCCTTGCATTAATTGAGCACTTGTCGTATTATGTATTAATCCAATAACAGCACCATTTTTTATAAGAGGTGTTTTTTTAGTGGGAGTACCTTCTATGTCAAATGGCTTACTTTCTAAACCTTCGGGAATGTGAGGATCTTCAATAGCTGTAAAATTCTTGGGGGCAATTTGTTCACCCATATGGTCTTTTATGGGACTCATATTCATAAAAATCATCAGAGGATTAGCGCCATCAGTTATATTACCAAATATATTGGCAGCAACTGTTGGACTAAGAATGACATCATATTTTCCTGCTTTTCCTTGTTTTCCTCCCTCTGCCATTGTAGCAATTTTACCAGCATGTTTGCCCGCTTCAATGAATTTATTTTTTACACCTTGCAGCTTTCTTCCTACAACAATGTCTTGCCCACTACTTTCATTATCCACAAAAGCCCGAATCGTTAAACGATAATAGGAGCTGTTATAGTTGCCATTCAAACCATTACTTGTTAAAATACTTTGAGTTTTTTCTCCAAAGTATAATACCCCAGCAGCACGTTTTGCTCCTGCTTCTTCAGCAGCTTGTATTGCATTATTTACATAGTTTGCTGCATTTTGCGGAAAATCGGTTATAGCTTTATCATAAAGACCAGAGATTTGTTCATAAGTGCTTTTTTCAGTATATATACCAGTGTACATTTGACTATCAGGTAAATTCTTTGCAAATTTCGCAGCTTCTATTATGTTCTTTTTCACTGTTTCTTCTGTGGGATTTAGGATATCTACTTGGGTTGTTTTTTGTTTGAAAGCGAAAAATACTTCAAGTAAGCTACTTTCCCAATGTTTGTAGATATCAATATTTGAATTTGAAAACCTAATTTGATACGAGGGATTAATGGTATACCGAGCTATTGTTTCTGTTGCACCATTTTTTTGGGCGATATCAATTGTCTTTTTTAATAATTTTTCACTCATTTTTTCAACCTCCTAAACGGATATCACGCATCCGTACATGCGCTCCTCCCATCCAAACTGGGACTCCTTGCATCGGATCCCCTTTTCCACAAGTGCCATAGGTTGCTTCAAAATCTTTGGCAACAGCATCAACACATCCAAAAATGCCGAAGGTTGTTAATTCTAGAACGGGACGTCGGATCATTTTATCTGTTAATTCACCGTTTTCTATGAGATATACTTCTAATCCAACATATTTACTCTGGAATCGCCTATCATCAATGTTCCATTCGGTAAAACTTTTCATGTAGATTCCTTTCTTCACATCTTCAATTAGCTCTTCAATTTCATAGTCACCTGGAGCAAAGTACGTATTTGCCATTCGAATAATTGGTTCTCTATTAAAACTAATTGCACGAGCAGCAGCTGTTGAGTGTGTGTTAAATCTAGCAGCAAATTCTCTATTCAATAAAAGCTCATTCATACGCCCTTCTTTAATTAGATATCGAGGTTTGGCTTTGACACATTCATCGTCATATTCATAATACCCAGGACTATCAGGCAAAGTTGGGTCATCAATTAAATTGACAGCTTCCGTACCAAGTTTGATTTCTCCTAATTCACCCTCTTCCAGTAGATCAATATAGAATGATTCACCTGCTTGTGCACCTTCTCGTCCCAGGATTCTATCGCCCTCGGAAGGATGACCTGTATTTTCATGAGCGATGATACCGGATACTTCACCACTTACAATAACATCTATTTTTCCAAGAGTCATATCTTCTGCTTGAATGGTAGCTTTCACTAAAGCGGCGTTATCATTAATAATACCTTCAATAACATTATTTTCATCAAACCATTCCCACCCCTTGGAAGCAGCATCTCCATAAAAACGCTGTTCAGTTCCTTTAGGACCTTTAGCTGTATTATATGTATAAAAAGTAATTAGTGACTTATCAGATTCAACTTGAGAACCTTCACTTGTAACTATATATTTTTTATTTCTTATCAGATTCAGCATCAATGTTCTAACAACGAGATTCTCTGCATAATCTTGTGCTTGTAACTGTTTATCAATATCAGTTATCAGTTCAATTTTCTCTTCATCACTAATATCTTCAAAAGGTTCCTTTACGTTTGTTTTCCATTTAGCTGTTACAATTGGCTCTTCTGAAAAATTGATGGGGGTTTTTCTGTCACATGTTTTTGCCATTTTAATGGCCTTTTTTACAGCGGATTCTATATTGCTTTTATTCAAATTAGCTGTTGAAAAAAAGCCTAATCCACCATCTGCTAACACACGAATTCCTATACCAACATTCTTATTGGTCCCCCCGCTAACTAATCCACCATTTCTAGTTGTATACCCTTCAGTTATACTCTGTAGAAATCGGGCTTCTATATATTTCACCCCTTTTTTGGAACCAATTTCAATCGCATAATCGGCTAGGTCTTTTCCATTTTTCATAAATATTACCTTTTTTCAATCATAATTTTAAAATGATTCAGTAAATGTAAATAAATAAGTGTTAAAATACCTTTTCTTTCACTTTGAGGGAAGAAATTCTTTATAAGGGTTTCATAGTTATTTTGGGATGATTTTTTAATAAGAATTTATTTTTTTTATCTCAGTTATTATTATTCTTGGATGGAGGAACATGAAAAAAGAGAGAAAAATTCAAATGGAATTTACTAATAACATTCCAAAAGCTCCTCTTAAAAGAGTGAAAAGACAAGCCCATCAAAGTACACCTTTTAATTGTCTCTTACTAGATATTACAAAAGATCTTTCAAAAAAACTTGGTTTTTCTTTAAAAAAATTAGGCGTTTATTCAACAGAAAAAAAACAATATGTACCTAAAAAGGTTTTTTATTATCCATTAGATGATATTAAACGAATTTATGGATGTACATTTGAATTATTTGATAATTCTGATGAAAGACATAACCAAAAGATAAAATGAGGGTATATATACTTTCATCAGTAAGTTTCTTATTTAAATAGACATTTTTTGTTTTATATTTTTTTCATAAAAGAGAAGCGAAAACAAATATATATCTCAACCTCTTTTGTAAAAATTGATTTCAAGGAATGGTAATAGATATTATCATCTTCTAAAACACTAATATGTTGAAGTAGGTTAATAACAATGATAAAAGACGCAAAAGACTACGGACAACTTAATGTTCGCATGCGGGCAAAACGTACGGAACTCCTTACAGCAGGAAGATATAATGTGCTTGCGAATGCTACTAATATTGATAATTTGCGCCAAATGCTTGATGTGACGGTATATAAAGACATTGTGTGCGAAGAGATGTGTGAAGCTTATCCTAATCTTATTAATATTGATCGCAACCTGATCCAACATTATGTAGACCAATACAATTTCTATAAGAAATTAGTCCCAAAAAAAGCAGAATCATTCGTTGAAACGCATAGCAAAATCTATTTCTATAATAATCTTAAAATAATCCTAACAGCTCTTCATGGAACCCAGAATACAGTTGAAGCCAAACAAATGCTTATCACATTAACTGAAGAAGAAAATGAGCAAATACAGAGGTTATTGGAAGCCAAAACAGTTCCCCAATTCGTAGAAATGGTTCAAGAAGAAGCTTTAAAAGAAAAACTCGATGATGCTTTACCGGAATACCGCTTCTTAGATTTAATTTATCCCCTAACAAATGCCATTGATCAATATTTTTACAATAATTTATGCCAAGAAATAGAAGAACTTACTGGGCGAGATAAAGAAACCATAAAAGATATCTTTGGTACGGAAATAGACCTACAAAACATTGAAACTATACTTCGTTTAAAAACTTTTGAAATACCCGAAAAAATTGTAAAAAAATGGTTAATTACTAAAAGCTGTCATTTATCTCAAAGATTTTTTGAAAAATTACTACAGATTGATGATATTGAGCGAGGTATTAGATATGTTAAACAACATACTCCCTATCGTGAGTTAGCAGATCGATTACTTCTAAATATTCAAGAAGAACAACCCTCATTGCACAACTTTGATCGTTATGGAGATCAGATCATTG
>JAYEJY010000320.1:0-6859 GCA_034660795.1 Promethearchaeati archaeon
TATTTCCATATAGTTCCCACAGTTGTTTTCTCATTTCTAATGGCTTGATATAATGCTTCTCTAAGAGGCTGTTTTTTAATCCCAAAATTAGGTATTGTTCGATTTTGTAGAAGCCTTTCTATTCTAATTTCTTCTTTTCTAAGCTCAATAAGGCTATTAAATAAGTTATTTATTGAACATGGCATTTTTTCTTTTATAGGTTCAAGTCCTTCGGGGAAGGAACTAAAAAAACAGCTTTTCGAATTATAAGCAATATGTAATGGTTGTCGCCAATTAGCAATAAAAATACTTTCAGGATAATCCTTATGGAGTAATACAAATGCAAAATGTCCTTCTATATCCTTACAGGCGGTTTTTATGGCTTCCTTAATGTTATTTGTTTCTTTAAGTGCTTCTTCCACAAGATACGGAAAGATTTCGCTATCACAGATGTCTCTTTTTTCTTCTTGTTCTTCCGGATCAAATTGAATTGTTTTGGAGGAAAAATGATACCCTATATATTCGAGTTGTTCTATAAATTTCTCAACATTACTTATGGTTCCATTATGCATTGTGACTAATTCTTTTGTACTCCCCCAAAACGGATGTGCCTTTGCTGGAGTATTTGTGTATTTTTTTGATAGGTTCTTTAAAGCATAACGTGTGTGCCCAATACTGATTTTAGCCTTAAAGGTGTCTGTCGGAAAGGTTTTTAAGAAATTTTTCAAAGGACCAACTGTTTTCTTTAAAATAAGATTATTTTTATTAAAAAAGGCTAAACCAGTTGCTTGTCCACCTATAATTGCTTCTTGCAGGTGTAATGATTCAAGGATTTTTTGTATGCCATTTTTCTGCCCAATATATCCCGCTAGATGACACATGTATTTCACCATAAAAAGATTTTAACTCACATAATACCTTGTTATTAGCTCATTATTGGTAATTATTTGTTTCTTTTCGGGAAACAGATTTTTATAATCCTATTATGATTACTAATTGAAAGGTAATTTTATTAAATTTAAAGGTCTATTGTATGTAAATTAACGGTTCAAACCGAAATTATTTCGAAGATAATGAGGATAAGACTATTGAGTGAAGTATATCTAGATTGCGATTCACCTTGTATAAGTTGTGGTCATGATCGCGTTAAACGAATTAGTAGTTATCAACAAAGAAATCTTCAAGGTGTATATTATTGTGTTAATTGCGGTTTATTGACCCTTTGTAAGCGTGGGGTAGGATTTAGAATGGTCAAAGGAAAATTACGACCATTTTGTCCTCGTTGTGAGAGAGAACTAGCAAAAATCCATCTCCGATATGATGAAGGAAAGGATCACAGACCTTTTGAAGATGATATTCTCTTAATCGTTCGTATTCCTCTCAAATCCAGATTTGATATAACAAAAGTACTTCGTGGGGACTTTTTTGAAGATTTAGCGGATGTTTTATTGTACATTTATTTTAATGAAGGTGAAGGTGAATACAACATCGTAAGATATGATAAGAAAAGAAATCAGTATTCGGTAATCTTTTCAGGCTATATTACTTCAGAAAAAGTTATCCTTGAAATTGTTCGCACAGAAGTAATTACTCCGCCAACATATCTGGAGAAGCCTGAAGATCGAGCGAAACCTACCTCCCAATAGATATGATTGTCCTTTTTTATTATTTCTTTGGCAATCTTTTTTTAGTTTAATACCTTTGGGAACTTGAATTGTTATGTCTCAAGAAAATAAACTCTTTCATATCTGTCATTTACTCTTTTCGTATGGTATTACTAAACCAGAGAAGGCTAAGACATTTGAAGAATTACAATCAATTCTCAAGCTTGATGAGAATTATAAATTGAAAGAGATCATGGAACAATTAGTTGAAGAAGGGTATGTTGGCAATATAAATAATCAATATTTCCTCTTAGGAAAGGGAATAGTTGCTGTTGCTGCCATCTTTACCTAACAAAAAGATAGTCCAGCAAGCATAAGAATTTTTAGTGATTAAAAGAATATAATAAGAATTGTCGCGTTCCACTATTACCATGAAAACCTCTTGAGATTCAATAATGGGTGAATAATAGCTAATGACTCCGAAAAAAAAACCATCTGGTGTTATCTTAGTCTCTTATGAAATTCCTCCTCGGAGATTAACTGCTTTTAGTAACAAAATTGCTGCCTTGGCTAACTTATTATTTGTTCAAAATATCCCCACTTTTTTAGTCACTTTTGATGATTGGCGATCGGATATAGAACATATAAATGATTATTTCACAATTTATCGAATACCAAATAGCATTCCTACCAATATTTCTGAATTTGCGAGGATTATGAATCTAAAACCATCTTATCAATCAGTAATAGGATCAATTTATCACACACAACAAATTGATTTAATACACTTTTTCAATTGGCAAACTTTTCCTACCTTAATTTCTTGGAGTCAGGGTCTTACTTGTGTAAAAATTTTGAGCTCATTAATTCTCCAAGCAGAAGTTAGGGCTGAATCAACACCATATAATGACGGTCTTAAAAAGCTAGAAGAGATGGCTTTTACTGAAACTGATTTCATACTTTCTCCCAAAAAAGAGCTAAGTAATAAAATTTTATCTTATTATTCAAATTGTAAAGCAAAAATAATCACTCAAAAAATAGATGATGAGGAGTATAGTAAAAAACTTCTGAAAACCTATGAAAGACTATTGAAAGATAGTACTAAAGGAGGAAAATAATATGAAAGATTTATCCGTCTTAATGTTAAGCTGGGAATTTCCTCCATTTAAAGTGGGTGGATTGGCAGCCCATGTAAATGATTTATCAAAGACATTAATCAAAAAAGGTTTGGAGATTCATGTCTTAACCTGTTCATTCCCTGAAACAAAAGAATATGAACTTGTCGATGGTGTTCATGTGCATCGTTTTAATGCTTATGAGATTCCAGCTCCGGAATTTCTTCAATGGGATTTAAATATGAATCTCTTAATGGAACAAAAAGCTATCGAATTAATGGAAAAATATACTTTTGATTTATTTCATGCCCATGATTGGTTGGTAGCTTCTGCGGGAATTAGCTTAAAACATCTTTATCGTAAACCATTAATTGCAACTATTCATTCTCTTGAACGCGGAAGAAGGGATGGCTTACATGAAGACGGTCAAAGGATGATTGATCAAATTGAAAACCTCCTCATTCAAGAAGCATGGCATAATATTGTTTGTTCGCAATACATGCAATCTTTATGTCAATTTTCATTTGATTTCCCCCCACAAAAGATCTCTATCATACCAAATGGTGTACGTTATGATGAATTTTATCTAGATTTACTACAAGAAGAATTAGAGAAACACCACCAAAAATATGTTGCTGAGGATGAAAAAATAGTTGGTTTTATTGGTCGATTAGTTCCCGAAAAAGGAGTTGATGTAATTCTACGTTCCGTAAAAACCATCTTACATGATCATCCAAAAGCTAAATTTGTTATTGCGGGAGAAGGCTGGCATTGCGCGAATCTCCAAAATCTTGCTAAATCATTAGGAATTGAGGATAAAGTCTTTTTCACTGGTTATTTGCCAGATGAGGATTTTCTCCCGTTTTTCCAAGTTGTTGATGTTTTAGTAATACCTTCTACTTATGAGCCTTTTGGGATAGTCGCTCTTGAAGGAATGGCAACTAGAACACCAATTGTCGTCTCGGATGTTGGTGGTCTTTCAGAAATTGTTGATAATCGATGGACTGGCCTAAAAGTCCCCCCCAATGACCCAGAAGCTTTAGCTTCAGCTGTTGTGGAACTTCTCAATAACCCCTCATTTGGATCATTTCTTGTTAAAAATGCTTTTGAGAAAATTAAGCATGTCTATGATTGGTCAATCATTGCAGATCAAACCATCAATATCTATGAACGTGTATATAAAGATTGGAAAAACCATAATTGGAAAAGTAGAAAAGATCGTTGATTATAATTATTACATGTTTTTTTGAAGGGTTAAACCATTAGAAATATTTCTTTTTGGGCGTCAAAAATTTCATTAATTATATTCATAGTTTTATTTTTTAATTGATTGTCTTTTGAATTCCAGATTATTACTTTTATTGCTTCGGTTGCTGAAAGAAGTAATTGATGGAGTCCAATTAGAATCATCTCCGAAGAAAACCATGGTTTATTGGATGCCCACCATAATTGACAGCTATGCAGACCTTGATCTAATGATTCTCGAGCATATTTGTATCGTTTTTCTGACTCTTTCGTAATTTTTCGTTCTTTTATAAGCTGTTCAGAGGTGTGAACTAAAAACATCACTTGATTTAATATTCGAAGTTGTAAATAATGTATTCTATTTTCAGGATCATTCCACAAAGGATATGGAACACCATTATCTATATCTGCTTTTGAAGTTGACCAGGAACTGGGAATAATTTCCACATTTTTCGATTCCGGGAACAAATCAAATAATTTAGAAATCTTTACAAATTGGATATCACTATCCGTTTGGACTTTAGCAAAAAGCTTTTCTAGAAAATCAGTTATCAAATGTTTGTTGTGATGTCCGTAGGTCTCACCATCCATAGCAAGAACAATATACGAATCTTCTTTTGTGACATTTCGATATCTTGATATTTTTTTATAGAAATCTTTGACATTTGGTTTACTAAATGAAATGTAATTTGATAAAATATCGTTTCTAAAAACACTGAAAAATTATCTGTAATTTTCCCAATAGTTTTTTTAGGCAATTCTTTTTCCGCAGAAGCAATGCTTGATAAAACAGTCCAAGTAAACCCTTTTTCTTCAAGAATTTTGATAATTTTTGGTTCTATAGCCATCTCAGGAAGCCAAAAACCCGTTGGATTATAAATCGTTTCCCCAAAAACTTCTCTTTGTAGGTTATTATTTAAATTGATTTGTCGTTGTATTTCATTTTCGGGTATTAAGGGGAGAATCGCATGATAACAGCTTGTTCCAATAAGTTCAATTTGATTCCTTTTCGCTAATTTTTTTACACTCTCTATAATTTCAGCCTTATCACATTGTTTTAACATTTCTGTTAAGGAACCGCTTATATTCAAAACTACTTCTATTTCCTGATATTGCAATAATAAATCTAATAGTGGTTCATAACATTCATTGCAAATTTGATTCAAAATAAGAGGTTTCTGTGTGGGTGGTTGATAAATATGTAAAACTAATGAAATATATAAAGTCATACTGCATCATTCTTCAAATAGTCACGTTGAAAAAAGTGTTTTCACATAAAAAAATTATGCTAAAAATGATTTTCCATCATTTCTATCTCTTTTTGGCTTAATTATCAAAAAATCTTTGTAATTGTTACCGAAACTTTCTTTAAATAAATGTTGTTTTGGTTAGATTATAATATATAGGAGATTACACATTATGGCACAAGGTTTAAGTCCACAACTCCAAGAAAAGATTAAGAAATATCAAGAATTACAACAAAAAATCTCATCAGCTCAACAACAAGTTCAATCATTGAAAATGGATGAAGTCGAAGTTAATAAGGCTCTCAAAGAAATTGAAGATATGCCTGATGATGAAATGTGTTATCGAAGTATTGGTAGAATTATGGTCAAAAGTAATATTAAAGAAACTAAACAGAAACTTACTGATCAAAAGGAATTAATAGAAACACGAATAGAATTATCACAAAAAAGTCAAAAGAAACTCCAAAAACAATATCAAGATTTAGAGGAAGATATCAAATCTACATTGGAGAGTCAACAAAAAGGTAGTTCTTAAGAAAAGAGAACTTTTTCTAATGGTTCGAGGAATTTGACAAATCAAGATTCATCATCTACCCTTTCTATAGGTCTTCGGTCTTTAACGGAAGAAGACCTTATTTCTATAACTGATTATTCTTACTCAGTAATACTAAAGCATCTTTCTCAATACGTTTCTAAAAGAGATCTAGAATATTTTGACATTGTTATTGATACTAACTATAATGATGTCTTATCAATTGATCTTGATATCAGCCTAACTTTACCAATTCGTCTCCCTATTAATGAGGAAAAAGTGATTAATGAAACACTAGAAGCATCCTTTGAAGACATAGATCACTACTTACAGGAGAATTTTACATGAAGGATTCCAAACAAGAATTGCTTTCTTTTCTCGCTGATAATACTTTTCAAAAAATAGGTTTACTAGGACACACTAGTGCTGATCCTGATGCTTTAGCTGCTTGCTTTGGTATGAAATTCCTTCTAGAAAAGATGCACCCTTCAAGTGAAATTGATGTCCTAATAGATAATTACAATAAACCTTCTCAAAAATTAATTGAATATATAGATGAGCCGTATTTGGAAAATACAAAAAAAAATTATGATTTAATAATAATTGTTGATGTCAATTCTCCAGAACAATTAGGGAAATTTACTGAAGTAGTTATGGATACACCTGCAAATAAGAGAATAATCATAGATCACCATTCCCCAAGTGATTTTGCTCAAAAGGAAGTCCAGATAGCCTATATTGAAGATAAGCGAACTTCAACTGCGGAAATGATTACTGAATTACTTTTTGATTTGGACCTATCTCCTCCGTCAAAAATTTTGACAATCCTTCTCTCCGGTATCCTCTATGATAGTCGAAGGTTCTACTCCCTTAATCTTGAATTAGTTACTATTTTGAAAAAGATGCTGGAAGGTGGGGCAAAGTACTCTTTAGCCAGAGACTTAATACAAAGAGAAATAGGGTTAAGTGAACGTTTTGCTCGATTAAAAAGTGCTAAACGCTCTGAATATGAACGAATCCATGGATGGATAATCGTTTGGACTCTTGTTGGTGCTTTTGAAGGCTCTTCTGCTCGAGCTCTTATAGATGTTGGGGCTGATGTTGTTTTAGTCTATTCTCGACGAAAAAATTTGTCCC
>JAYEJY010000321.1:0-6853 GCA_034660795.1 Promethearchaeati archaeon
AAGTATAAATAACCTAAATCTCAAAAAAAGATTATAAGCATGGTAGGTAGTAAAGTGAGTGTTACATCAATTATTTTATCAATAGTACTTGGAGCTATATCATATTCCATGCTTAATATTGGGATGGGGTTACAAAAGAAGGGCGCCTCGTCATTACCTAAAATTGAACAGCAATCTTTTTGGAAAAACCTTAAAAATTTTTTTACCAATAAAACGTGGGTAATTGGTTTCACCTTAGTACAAATACAATGGTTTATACTTACCCTAGCATTAGACATTGGTTCTCTTTCCATTGTTACACCTTTGATGAGTTTTGGTATGGTATCATTGATTATTTTCTCCTATTTCTATCTAAAAGAACCCATAGCATTATGGGAAATAATAGGTATTATCGGTATTATTATGGGAATAATTGCTTTAGGCTTAACTAATAAAGAAAATAATGAGCTTGAGACTCTAGATACTATGTGTATAGCCATCGGACAAGTAAAATCAATTATTTATGTAACACTCCTTTTTATTATAGCCATTATCTTAGTTATACTATCAAGGATGCGGTCTTTTAGGAATGCTGATGTCATGTTTGGCATTGCTGCTGGAATTTTCGATGGCTTGGGAGCAATTTTTTTGAAGGTATATATGGGAGGAGCAGATTTTAACGATAGCTCAACTATTGCTGCCTCATCAAAGAGATGGGAATGGTGGGTTTTTCTTGTATTATTAGTGACTCTTAATGCAACAGCAACTATTTTTCTACAAGTTGCTTATCAAAGAGGGAAAGCCATTATTGTAGCACCGATTTTTACTGTCTCAGCAATTACTATACCAGTAGTCGGGGGAATCATTATTCTTGAGGAATGGGGAAATTTGCCCTCGGTTTTTATTATCCTCAAAATTTGTGCATTATGTATCATAATTACAGGTGCAATAGTGCTCTCTCTTTATAGTGTCCGGAAAAAATTGATACACAGAGAAGTACCAGAACCCCAAGAAACAACATAATTATTCTTGATCAAGATGCAAATAGCTTTTTTCAATCCGTTCTTTTATAGCATTTAATTTATTGAGCGCTTCTAAAGGGGTACAATGATTTACATCTAAATTTCGTAAATCCTCAACAATTTCATCATTAATTCTATCTTTTTCCTTTCTTTTGGAACGATCAAAAAGATTTTTTGTCAAATTAATATTTTTTAACGCTCTAGGATTCGCTACTTGACCAAAAAGATTTGTTTGTATTGATTTCGCTTGTTTTTGAACTACTTCGGAAGTTTCAGCATCTCCTTTAACAAAACTTGATTGGATTTCTAAAAAGGCAAGAATTTCTTTAGCACGGGAAATAACAGCATCAGGCATTCCGGATAATTTAGCAACCTGAATACCATAGCTTTTATCTGTTCCCCCTTCTTCAATTTTATAAAGGAAAACAATTTCATCCTCTTTCTTTTTGACTCGAATACTATAATTTTTTACACGTGGAAGATATTGGTTTAAATCAATTAATTGATGATAATGCGTTGCGAAAAGTGTTTTAGAACCTAATCTGTTGGCATTATGAATATATTCCGCAACAGCCCATGCAATACTAACTCCATCGAAAGTGGATGTACCTCTACCAATTTCATCTAAAATTATCAGACTTCGCTCAGTGGCATTATTCAAAATATTTGCTGTTTCATTCATTTCCACTAAAAAGGTCGAAAGGCCTTTAGAAATATCATCAGAAGCACCAATGCGGGTGAAGACCCGATCAACAACACCAATTATTGCTTCTTGTGCAGGGACAAAACAACCCATTTGAGCCATAATCACGATTATTGCTACTTGTCTTATATAGGTTGATTTCCCACTCATATTAGGTCCTGTTATAATTAATAGCTGGTCTGTTTCATTGTGTAAATATGCATCATTTGGGATAAAAGGTTTGTCAACAAGGAGTTTCTCGACAACAGGATGACGACCTTGTTTAATAGAAATTTCTAGTGAGTTATTTACGTGAGGTCTTTTGTAATCATTTACTCGAGCAACATCTGCAAAAGTGGTTAAACAGTCTAAACGAGCAATTTTTTCAGCATTTTTCAGTATTTTTGTAATCTCTGAATGAACTTCCTCTCGAAGTTCACAAAAAAGCTCATACTCTAATTCATGTATTTGGTCTTTTGCTTTGAGAAGTTTCGCTTCATATTCTTTTAATTCTGAAGTAATATACCTTTTTCCGCTTTTTACCTCTTGTTTTGGCGTATAGGAATCAGGGACCAATTTTGTGTATTTTTTACCCACTTGAATATAATATCCAAGAACATTATTGAACTCTACTCTCAGAGATTTTATTCCCGTTTGCGTTTTCTGTTCCAATTCATATTGAATAATCCATTTTCGACCATCTTCGGATATTCCTCGTAATTCATCCAACCGTTCATTATATCCATCTTTTATGATTCCACCTTCTTTCAAATTCGCAGCTGGTGAATCTTTTAGTGCTTTTTCAATCTTGGTGACCAAGGAAGAGAGATCTAATAATTCTTCGCCAAGAGAAATAAGCTGTTTACTTGAAAGTTCTTTCAGAATATTTTTTAGAGAAGGTATTATTTTCAGAGATGTTTTAATGGATATTAAATCACGAGCATTTGCTCTTTTTAACGAAATTTGACTAGCAAGACGTTCTAAGTCTTGTATTGAGCTCATTTTCTCACGAAGATCTTCTCGAGCAAAAGAATTATTGACTAGCTCTTCAACTGCATCAAGCTGATTATTTATTTTTTTAGAATCAGTCAGTGGCCGTCGTATTAAGCGTCGAATAAATCTTCCACCCATAGAGGTACAACTTTGGTCTAAAATTTCAATGAGTGTTCCTTGAGAGGTATTGTCACGAATATTTTTCAGTAATTCTAAACTTCTAAAAGAGGTGGGGTCAATTATCATACACCCTTTGGTTGAATATAAAGCCATACTGCGTATATTAGCAAGTTTTGTTCTTTGAGTTTCACGTAAATATTCAAGAAGCGCACCTCCAGCTGCAATTGCATAAGGTTTATTTTCACATCCAAATCCTTCTAAAGTCGTTGTTTCAAAGTGATTTGTTAAAAGCTTATAAGCATCATCTTGTGAAAAAGAAAAGGGATCAACTTGAGTAAATAATACTCCTTCTAAAACATTTGTCACTTTATTTGGGAGTGAAATTTCTTCAGAATGAATACATTCCGCTGGGGAAATTCTACTCAATTCAATAATTAAATCATCCAAGGATTTGTCATCGGTAAATTCAGTTATTCTGAATTCACCGGTTGAAACATCTGCAATTGCTAAACCGATATTCTCTTTATCAGGTATATGAATCGAAATTATGTAATTATTCTCGCAGGAATTTAGCATAGAAGTCTCTGTTATAGTTCCAGGGGTTAAGATACGGATAACACCTCTTTTGACTAATCCCTTCGCTTCATTTGCATCTTCTAATTGGTCAACAACAGCGACTTTATAGCCATGTTTTACTAAAGTAGCCATATATGCATCAGCAGCTTTAACGGGTACTCCTGCTAATGGTTCATCGCCTCTTGAGGTTAAAGTGATGCCAAGGATTTTTGCACCAAGTTTAGCGTCAGCACCAAATAATTCAAAGAAATCACCCACACGGAACATAATTAAACAATCGGGATGTTTACGTTTAATTCTTTGATACTGCCTCTGCATTGGTGTCATTTTTTTTGGCAATTATTATCCCTCGTATTACTTAATTTCTTACTATTTCTACTATTAAATTTTAATCATTTGAATAGCAAATATTCTATGGAGCATAGAGTCTTCTTAAAATATACTATATGAATTTTCTCCCTTCTTAATAGATTATTTTTTACTAATTTCTTAGTGATAGATTGCAATTTAATAGGTTTGCAGTTTTTTTTAGGAATATAAGTGCATACCAATAAGTTTATAAACGAAATAGGTTCTACAAATGAGAATTTAGGGAGAAATGACCTCCCAGGTAATGAAAAATGAAAGGTCCTAGAGAAGAAGAATTTGATGAAGAATGGGATGACGACGACAGTTGGGAAGACGACGACTGGGACGACGACGATGATGATGAAGACTGGGATGACGATTGGGACGACGAAGAATAACCCAAGCATTCATACTTCATAGCAAAAATCATCAAAAAAAAGGGAATAAAAAAACATCGAACATCTTGAGATGATTGTCTCAATCTCACCTTTTCTTGAGAAGGTTGAGATAATCTTTTTTTTCTTTTTCAAAAAGGATTTTTTGCAATCTTATTAGATGATAAAATCCTCTTTTACTACTTTGCGATGAATAAGAGATAAGTCACGGACAGAAAATAATGAACCGTCAAATAATTCGACAGTTTTTTTCTGCATGATTTTCGCAGCCACAATTCTACCTATGGCATCTGCTTTCATAATTCCTGAACCAGATGTCCCACTCACCCAGACAATATTTGCTTTTTGTTCAATAACAGGATTATAGTCTGGCCAATGATACGAATAATAACCAGCCCAATGGGAAAACAGAGTATAAGAACGTAAATCTGGAAAATAATGATGTAAAACGGGTTTAATTACATGATCAAAATACTTTTTTGATGAACTAGGAGGATACTCTTTCGCCATTTTATAGGGATTCCCTAAATCATCTGCAAGGCCAATTAGTAACATATCCTTTGGTAGCACAGGTTTCAAATATAATCCACCGGTTGGAAAAATGAGTATAGGAATTTCTGTAGTAGCGGAAGTAATTAGTTCATCCTTAGCCTTTATTTTTAGGGCAAATAATTGACGTTTTTTTGGATAAACATGTGGAGCGATTCCTACAGGTAACAATAATTCATTCATCCAAGCTCCCGTAGCAAAAATATATTTTTCAGCAGAAAAAGAACGACCATCAGATGCTATAATCTTCTCAAGAAAGAGCTTTCTCCATGGTGGATAATGATGTTTTTTATTAGATAATTCCAAGGTGGTTATTTTTGTATTAAAGACGATTTCCCCACCATTCCGCTGGAATTCAGAAGCGTAAAAACGAGCTAATTTGGTAGCTGATAAAGCACCACATTGGAAGCCATGCAATACATAATCTATAGCTTTGAACATTTTTGAACCAGAAGTATTAATCTTTAAGTCGAGGGGAGTTTTTTCTATGGAGAAAGTTTTGATCTGATATTGCTTCTTATCTATTAGAGAAAAAATCTTTTTCATTTTTTTCCAATCATTTTCTGAAAACATCCAAAAATAGCCCAGAGGTTGTAATGCTATTTTATTTGCAATTGTTTCATAAAAAGAAATCGAACTCGAGGCGAGTTGGCGACTAGTTTCAGAGCTGAAAATGTTCCGATAAAGTGCTGCACTTTTAGCAGTATTCCCAAGACCTATTCTTTTGTTTTGTTCAATAAGAAGAACGGATTGTTTTGGATCTTTTTCTTGAAGATGATATGCAACACTGACTCCTATTATACCGCCACCAATGATTATTACATCATAACCCATTTATTACACCTAAAAATAATCCATTAATAAACAGCTATTAGCTAAGGTGCTTATTTCTTTTCTTCCTCAAAATTTAAGGAAAAAACAGTATTACACTCTAATTATTAGAAATAAGTTATCGTAATTGGTTATTTTACAATACTTTTTTAAGATATTGAGAACTTAATAATATCATTTATCCAACTATTGCTAATTATTATGGGAGAATTATAATGAAACAATTAGACAAGAGCAAATATCTTCTCGAGCAATTCACTTTACAAAAAGCGGGTTTTAAACCATTAAGTAAGCTTATAACAGAAGCTTTTCTTCATGATGAAGCAGCCAAAAAGGAAGGTGCAAGTATAAGATTTACTGAAGAAACGTTCAATGTTATATTTGGTGCGCCATCAATAAATAACAACCTTTTTGTTCGGGTTAAATCTCAGAAGTCAAGGGAAATCGTTGGGTTTATGGGGATGATTCCTAAGACCTTAAAGATACAAGAGAAACATTATCAATTTGTTATTCCAGCTTGGCTAAGTGTTCATCCTGAACATCAGAAGAAAGGATTAGCACGAGCAATGGGGAAGAAAATATTTCAATTGGCTCTAGAAGAACAATTTGATGGAGGGTATGCGTTACATGAATCTGATCAACATGGATATGATGTTTCACGTTCTGTTGCGAAGGAATTAAACGTAACCTTAGAACGGATAATGCAAATGAACCATTTCATAATAAGGGTCTTTGATAGTCATGCTCTCAATAAAGTAGTGAAATTAAAATGGTATGAAAGTCTCTTTTTTAAAACCAAAGAGAGGATTCCGAAAACAGCAAAGGAAAATATTCGCGCATATAATAAAACAGATTTTCCAGAAATATATGATTTATTTCAACAATTAGGAGAAAAAAATGAAGTTGCAGTGATACAGCAAGAAAAGGATATAGAATGGCTTCTGGATAATCCACAAGTGCTTTGTTTCGTTCATCTAGATACTGAGAATAATATAAATGGCTGTGTTTTTGCTTGGGAGTTTCTTTTAGCAGGTTTTGGAAAAACAGTCCCATTTGGGTGGTTAGATTGTGTTCATATAGGGAATTTAACTAAGAATGAAGGTTTCCAATTAGTAAATCATTTATGTCAAACTGCCTATCAAAAAGGATGGAAAGGATTACAAACTCCCTATATTCCTTATTTTCCAGCGAAACCATTGAAAAAGGCAAATTTTGTATTTTTCCCAAAAACAATGTCCTTAGATATCTTTAATCTTACTAATATTAGGCTTCCTCAAAATGCTCAAAAAGCATATTTTGATTGGAGATAAAAAAAAAGAAAAAAACAGAGTTATTGCGGATAGCGCATTCTGTCTTGA
>JAYEJY010000322.1:0-6829 GCA_034660795.1 Promethearchaeati archaeon
ATAGGTACTAATTTGCTGTTTTTTTCACCCATCTCACCTAATGATAACGCTGCCCATTTTCTAACTTCCCAATTCTCATCATCTAAGGCGTTCTTTAATGCTTTTTTCACACTTCTATTTTTTTTTTCCAACGGTTCCTAACATATAAGCAGCAATGGCTTTTTCTTTTCTAGTTCCATTTTTTAAATCTTTAAGGTATTGTTTAATTTCCTCTCTTCCTATTTTTTCGGAGTTCTCGTCGGGCAACCTTCTCACCTTCTGTGATTTTTTTAGTTATACTAAAATAAATTTCTATTTTATTATCATACATCTACTATTTGTTTCTATAAGTAATAATATTAAGTACCTTTTAGTTATTAATATTTTTGTCCATTGAAAAGTATATAAAACAAGCTTATTTCCTTATTTTCAACATTTTTCTTGTATTCAGTAAGATTTTTTTTCTTTACATCAGAAATTTTTTTTAATAGTAAAGGTAAACATACATTCATTACATCTTATCTTACAGGTGTTTACTATTTCCAACTATTTCATAGGTATTAATATCGGTTCAATTTCTGTGAATGTTACAAAAATTGACAAATCGGGTAATTATACTTCTTTTAAACAAGCACATTTAGGTAATCCAAAACAAGTGCTAGAGAACATTTTAGAAGAAAATTCCTTAACAAATAATTGTTATTATGGTGTAAGTGGTTCATTTGGTTCTTTCTCAGAAATTGCTGCTGTAGAAAGAGGCATAGCTTCTTTTCCAGATGAACAGTTTGATCTTATTCTTTCTCTTGGTGGCGAATCTATTGTTCTGTATGTACTAGATGAGAGGAACCATATTGTTAATGTCTTGTCTCACGATAAATGTGCAGCTGGTAGTGGAGAATTCTTTTTACAACAAATTGACCGACTTGATCTTACCCTTCCTGAAGCTATTGCCCTTGCAAAAAAAGGGGAGAAAACAACGATTGCTTCAAGGTGTTCTGTACATTGTAAATCTGATATAACTCACAAGCTCAATCGTGGAGAAGCATCTGTGGAAGATTTATTATATTCTGTTTTATGGAGCATGGTTAATAAAATAAAAGGATTAATCATTCAGTCCCAAGTTGACCTAAAGCGTTTACTTGTGATAGGAGGCGTTACACTGAATGAGGCTTTTATGCAGATTTTACGGAAAGAGCTTTCTGACTGTCATATAGTCCATAAAGATGTGAGTCATGTTTTTGAGGCATATGGTACCGCCTTATTAGTTAAAGATAATCCTAAAGAACATGCTGTGGAATTAGCAACAACTAAGAGTTTCTCTTCTTTTCCTCCTCTAAAAAAATTTGAAGATCAGGTAGAAATTTATAAATCGCTAAAATATAAAGAAGAATTTGACCCTAATGAACAATTTTTATTAGGTATTGATGTAGGGTCAACAACTACTAAAGCTGTTTTGTTAGATCCTAAGGATTACGCTATTCTTGGATCCTATTATGGTCGTACAAGTGGGAATCCCATTGAAGCTACTAAGAAATGCATTCAAGAGATAATGAAAACAACCGGTAATTGTAAAGTTTCGCTTGTTGGAGTGACTGGTTCTGGCCGACAACTTGTTGCAGCTTATCTGGGTACACCTGCGGTCTATAATGAAATTTCAGCCCATGCCCAAGGAGCGTTGTTTTTCGATTCTGATGTTGACACCATTTTTGAAATAGGAGGTCAAGACTCAAAATACACCTATATTCAACAAGGTGTTCCTATAGATTATGCAATGAATGCTACTTGCTCTGCTGGCACTGGTTCTTTTCTCGAAGAAAGTGCTAAAGGTGATTTGGGTATAAGTGTATATGACATTGCAGATACCGCTATTGATGCAAAGCAACCTGTTCGTTTTAAGGCTGATTGTGCTGCCTTTATCAATACTGATATTCGCTCAGCCCTTCAAGAAGGATATAAGCAGGACAATATTGTTGCAGGTTTAGTATACTCCATAGTCGATAATTATCTTAATAAAGTGAAAGGTTCAAGACGAGTGGGTCATAAGGTCTTTTTCCAAGGGGGTGTTGCCAAGAATTACGCTGTGGGCTACGCTTTTGCTCAAGCAACTGGAAAAGATATTATTATTCCACCTCATCCAGAATTAATTGGTGCCTTTGGTATTGCTTTACTTACCAAAACAAAATATGAGAACAATGAAATAGCTTTATTAGCTGAAGACACTACATTGAAGTCATTGATTAAGGAAGAATTAATTCAATTAGAGAGTTTTACTTGTCGGGGATGTAAAAACTATTGCACTATTGAACGCTATGAGGTTGGTGGTCGACGGTTTCCATTTGGTGGTAGCTGTACACGTTTTGAACATCAATGGAAAGGCTCAGAAAAACAAGAAGAAAAAATGGATGTAGTAGGATGGCGCAATCAACAACTTTTTGCTTTCCCAAAGCAAAGACCCGAATCATCTGTGAAACATGATAAAATTGGTATTCCCCGGGCTTTACTAAGTCATAGTCTTTTCCCACTTTTCGCGACTTTTTTTACTGCATTAGGGTATGAAGTTGTTTTATCTGATATTCATGAGAACATGGAGCTCATGACAAATGCCTCATTTTGTTATCCTGTTCAAATTCTTCATGGAGCTGTTCTTGATTTATTAGAAAAAGATATTTCAACTATTTTTATTCCACATGTTCATAATTTACCGAAAAGCGAAGAATGGGTTGACTCTACTTTTTGCCCCATAACTCAAGCTAGCCCCTATTTTATTGCGCAAGCCTTCAAGAAGGGTACATTCCTTAGTCCTATCTTGGATTTTGCTAATGGTTATAACGACGATTCCTCCTTAATTAAAATGGCAGTCACTCAATTAAAGCATCCTCCTGAGAAAGCAAAAGAAGCCTATGAAAAAGCGGTTCAAGAGCAACAAAACATTGAAGCTCTCTTCCAACAAAAGGGTATAGAAATTATTCAACAAATAGATGAATCGGATGATTTTGGAATCGTTTTGGTGGGGAGAAGCTATAATGTATTTCCGCCTGAAACCTCGCTTATGATTCCAAAAAAATTAGCAAGTATGGGTGTAACTGTTATTCCGTTTGATTTCCTTGAAAGAAAAGGTAAAACAGATATCCCGTGGTATTTTGGTAATTATGTTAAAACTGCAATTAATACAGTCTTAGATCATGAAAATTTGTATCTCTTATATATCAATAGTTTTAGTTGTACCCTAGACTCTTTTATTCAAAATTATGTTCACACAGAGATGAAATCAAAACCATATTTGATGCTTGAATTGGATGCTCATACAGCTGATGCTGGAGTACAGACACGTTTAGAAGCTTTTCTTGAGATAGTTAAGAATTCTCAAACGACAAAAGCAACTGATACCGGTGAAGATTTTCAGATTGCTAAATTGAAAAAACGTGGTAAGCAATTAGTTGTCTTTACATCTGACGGTAACCGCTTACCAGTGAGAGATCCTCGAGTGACACTCTATTTCCCTAGTTTTTCAAAATACCATACAGACCTCTTCCAAAAGATGTTTGGGCATTATGGATTTAAAGTAGGTAGGACAGATGATATCAAACTCGAGTATCCCGTTAAAGGACTTCGTCATTGTTCAGGTAAGGAATGTATCCCCCTTCCTGTTGTTTTAGGACATATTTTATCTTTGGTTGAAAATCGAAAACCAGGTGAAGTTATAGGTTATTATATGATCCGTGGCGGTTCTCCCTGTGCTGTTTATAGCTATTTTCATTTCATCGAACAATTTTTGAAAAATAATCAAATTAAAGACGTGTTTCTTTTTAGATTTGATTTTCCAACAAATTATATGGGCTTAAAATTTAGAGAAGTATTGCGTTTTGGTCCAACAGCAATAATTTTAGGAGATATTATAACAGAGATCGATAATGCTCTTCGAGTTGTTGGAAAAAATGGTAGTCTTGATTTACTTAGTACTTATTGGAACGACTTTCTCAATAAATTAGAAAAAGATCAAGAAATTGAAAACCTCCTTCCATCTTTAGTTGAAAATTTAGCATGCATTCCTCGTACGAAGTCTCCCAAAAAACTTCCAAAAGTTTTGGTAAGTGGTGACTTTTTTGTTCGCTTTAGTGATTTCTTCCTTTCAGAATTACGTACTCTCTATAATGAGAACGATATTTTAGTGAAGTCTACTGACTTATTTGAATTGCTTCTTTATAGTTTCAATTATCAAGGAGGATATTTTGTCATGAAGAACTGGGGAAAAGACCCAAATGATACGAGTACAATTATTCGAGCTTTAGCTACCCCTTGGGAACAAAGTTCACGACTGCTTCTCATGAGTAAAATTGCACTACATATAATGCATCAAAAAGAAAGCAAACTACGAAAACAATTCGAATCCACTGGTTTGTTATTTGCTCAAGAAAATCATCTAGCAAATATTTTCAAACATGCAACTCCCTATATCAGCCGTCTCATTTTCGGTGAAGCAATACCAACTATTGGAAAAGGCATAGAAACCCTTGAAGGATCACATTATGACTCATTGATATTAACAGGACCATTTAATTGTTTACCGTACAAAATTTCACAAGCTATATTGAAACCCATTTACCTAGAAAATAACAAACCGTTTTTAGTTTTTGATGTTGATATTTCAACAATAAGTCCTAATATGCGCCGGTTAATTCAGGCAAATATTGAACACATTAAAAGAAAACATTCAAATGAAAATTAATTTGCTAGTCCTCTTTGCATGTTTTCTATTAACCCTTTATTCTTTTATAGTTGAATTCCTATTATCACTATTACACAATTAGCTATTGCTGTAATTTTGTTGGTGAATTACTGTGAAATATCGTTTATTAGGCCGAACAAATTTAGAAGTTAGTGAAATAAGTTTAGGAACAGAATGGCTAGAAAAGAAACAAGAAGCAAACATAACAACAGTAATTCAAGAAGCAATGAATCAAGGTATAAATTATTTTGACATAATTTATAATTTTAAAAACTATCTAAAGAAAATTAGCAAGGCAATAGGTACTAAACGAGAAGATATTGTTCTAACTCATCATTTAGGATCATCAGAATATAAAGGGAAATATAAGAAAAATCGAACAATTAACAGTACCATAGAGCATTTTGAAACTTATCTTGATATAATGAATACTTCCTATGTTGATATTGCTTTTATTCATTTTGTTCATACTTCTACTGAATTTGATGAATGTTGGAAAGAAGGAGGAGTTAAAGATTTAGCCCTAGACTTGCAAAATGAAGGAAAGATACAACACATTGGTATGAGTACTCATCGTATGGGAGATGCTATTCGAGCTGTAAAGAGCGGGATTATTGATGTTATTATGATTCAAATCAATTTGGCAAATCATGGGCATCCCTTAAGACAAGAAATGTTGAAAACATGTGCGAATAATGGTGTTGGAGTAGTTGTAATGAAACCGTTTGCAGGAGGAAAGCTTCTTAAAGCTAACCGAACGGTGAGTTTTGCAAAATATCAAACAGCAAATTATTCCCGTCCAAAACAGAAACTGTCTGAAAATATAACTTCAAATCAATGCATTCATTATATTCTTAATCAAGTAGGTGTTTCTACAGTGGTGCCAGGTGCTGCTAATCTCGATGAGCTTAAAGATTGTTTGTCCTATAATCAAGCTACAGAAACGGAAAAAGATTATTCCTATTTACTAAAGGAATTTGAAGATTATCAAGAAGGTGAATGTGTTTATTGTAACCATTGTCAGCCTTGTCCTGCTGATATTGATATAGGGCCAATGTTTCGCTTATATGATCAAGTACAAGGTCCGACCAATGAGAAATTTAAATCACAATATTCTCAATTTAAAGCAAAAGCCTCTGATTGCATTTTATGTGAAAGTTGTCTTGACCGTTGCCCATTTGATATTCCGGTCATTGAGAAAATGAAAGAAGTTGCAGCGTTTTTTGAAAAGTAACAGCTATTTTATAGAAAAAAGTAGGCAATTACTCCTTAGGTCACCATAATAATTTTAGAAAATAAAAGGTAAGAAAAGGGAATTTACTGAATATCGATTTCAAACTCATCTTCTTCTTGATCCTCTGGATTTACACGCTCGAAAACTAATTCGAGAATACCGTTGGTGTATTTTGAAGAAGCAGTTTTTGGTTTAATCTTAACAGGTAATTCCTTTTCTGTTTGATAATTCCGTTCACTTGATTGTGCAGAGATTTTTACTTTGGTTTCAGTAGCTCTGACATTAATGTCTTCTTTACTGACTCCCGGTATCTCAGCAACAATCTTCACTTCACCATTATTAGTGAAGACATCAATCAATGATTCATTAGATTGTTGTGTTTGAGGTGGTAATTGTCCTTGATTTGATCGGACATTACCAAATTTCTTTACTTTGGGTTTTCCATCTGGACCAATTGTGACACTATAACCTCGAACATAAGGTCCGAAAACTTTTCGTTTCACATTTGGGTTTTGATTATCCATTGAACCCATCATCTGGGAGATTTCTTTCATAAATTCTTCAAAGAATTCATTACCCATGAAATCTCTACCAAACAAGTCAAAGGGGGATTTTGGTTTATCTTTATCGTCTTTTCTATCTCTCCAAGACATATACATATCACCATTTAAGTTGTTTTTAATCACATTTTTGAGAATTACTCACAAAAACGTTATCATTCAAATAATCTCTTAAACAAATATTTAAAACTTTTCATAACTCGAAAACATGAAAAAGGATACATGTAACTTTCTAAATTAAAAAAATGCCATTATTCTTATAAGGAATCTATGAAAATAGAAAAATATTTGTTTTCTACTTGCTTAAATTGAATATTTCTTCAAAAAATA
>JAYEJY010000323.1:0-6732 GCA_034660795.1 Promethearchaeati archaeon
TGGATTAACACAGCCATACTTGACTCTTCAACAGTTTGACTTATATTTTCAGCATAAGATTTTGCTTGAGTTGAAAATGCTGAAGCATAAACCAGTTTTATTGCTGTAAATAATTGTTTTAAGCGATCCTCAAATTTCTTACAATTATTAGGAATCATATATGTATTAAAAATTCCAGCAAAAGGTTGATATGCGGAGTCTTCAAGAAGACTGGAAGATCGTACAGCGAGAGGTTCCGTCCAATCTTTTAAAATAAAGGCTAAATCGTCTCGAATGCTTTTGGATAGGGTAGCTTTAACAAAACGATCTTTTATTTCCTTATCATTATCTGCATTAATAGCAAAATTGTAGAGATTATTTTCTTCCATGAAGCGTTCAAACTCATCTGTTCCTATTGCAATAGTTTGTGGAATTTCGATAGAAACATCGGAAAAAGAGTCCCTTATAGGGAAATTATTTAATAAAAACATAAGGAAAGCAATACCCCGTCCTTTTCCTCCTAAGGATCCAGGACGAAGTCGCAAATAGAGTGTATCAGGATGATAATTTTCCCGAGCAAAATCATTGATAATTTCACGTGTTTTTTCCTCAACAATTTCCCTAATTTTTTTTCTAAGAAAACTTCGAAGCTCTTCTTTTTCAAATTCTGAAACCTTACGAGGTTTAAGTTCTTTGGCGATATCAAATTCTCCCCGGGCCATCAACCAATTCGAGAAATGATCTTTTTTTCCATGATAAATTAATGATTCTATAGGCACTTCTGCCAGTTGTTGATAAAATTCAATGACATCTTGTGCTTTTCCAACTATTTCATCATCCGGCAGCCGGAAAAGAAACTCACCAAAACCAACATAATTTAATAACCATTTTCGTAAATCCCACATCATACCATGAGATCGTTTATGAATGAAAAAGCAGCCACGTTCTTGAGCTTGTTCTTTGTATTTAAGCTTCGTTGATTGAAGAATTATTGGAAGATTAGGTTTTTTTTCAGCAATCATATCTGTGAGTTTAAAACCAGCTTTTTTATCTAAAGAACCCTTTTTGGGAAATTCTATATCTGAGATAATACCCATGACATATTCATGATATTGATCCCAATATTCCTTTGCTTCTTCATATGTTTCCGCAAGGAGAATCTTAGGACGAGCCCGCATTTTTAATAAGTCTTGGAAATCGTTTGCACCTTCAGTTATCAGATAATGTGTCTGTTTCATTATTTCCCCGTATATTTCAGGTAAGAGTAGGGAATAGAAGCGAATAGAATCATCTACGAAAATAAAAACACGCACTTGACCGTGTTTTGTGTCATAATCAGCATTAAAACGGTCTTCTAAATGTTTAATAATTGCCACAAAAATTTTCGAGTCGCCATTCCAAACAAAAATTCGATCAATACCTACCCGTTGATCGCGCTCGGGCAAGTAATTTAACTCAATGACATTTGTCAATAATAAAATTACAGGAATGTCTCTAATTTTTTTCACACTTTGACCAAAAGAAAAAGCATCAATATCACCCAAGCGTCTCATGGTTATTACTAAATCGAAACTTTGTTCTTGTAATTTCTCAATTGCTTCTTGGGCAGAAGAAACACGTGTTATACGAGGAAGGGTTCGTAAATTCAGATTTTGAAATTCTTCGTAAATTTGATCAGATAATCTGCCATCTTCTTCTAGCATAAAGCTATCATAAATACTTGATACTAGAAGGACATTTTTCATGCGTTTAGACATTAATTCATGAAAAATTTTGTATTTGGGTTTGTATTCTAAATAAAATGCTTCTTCGTCACTTTTGAGTGTCATTTTTTTACCGCCATATTTTCTTATTTGTCACGAGTATTGCTTCTAGAATTTTTAATCAGAATATGAAGCTCGTGCCCCTGGTGCTTCTTCAATAGTCACATTTATCTCATATTGGGACCATTTCTCCTTCAATTTTTGATGTAAAAATTTTGCAAGTAGTTCGGAGGTAGTTGCTTTTAGAGGGAGCAAAACAATATCTTCCTCTGGAAACAACCATCTCTTATTATTCGTTTCCAATTGGACCCCTTTCTTAGTTCTAGTAATCTTTAGATTAGGGGCATTCGCTGGAATCATTACTTTGTGATCGTATTTTTCTGTTAATTGTCGTAAATGGTTTTTTAATATAGCATAATCGATTATCATGTGATCTTTATCCAATTCACCCGCAACAGAGACTTCAACAAAATAATTGTGTCCATGGAGGCGACCACATTTCTCATGTTCTAAAATGAAATGAGCTGCAGCGAAACCGATTCTTGGATCTTCCAAGTGTATTTTATATGGCAAGAGCATTCTTTCTCCTTAAAAGGTTCGAGTTTTATACAAATCGTTATTTATTGCTGTTAATTCTTCTTTAAATCTTGTAGCTATTTGTTTGGCTAGTTTTTTAATAGATGTTTTCGAATCGATATCAAATAGACCAATGGCTTCCACATGGTCAGGAACACCTGTTGAAACGATGTTTATTCCCCAATGAATCTTACTGGAATTATTAGAACAAGTTGCAATTCCGACATTTAATTTCTTGTTTTGATAATACAAATCTGTACCTTTTTTCTTGAGTTTGACATTTAAAACGCCTTCAATTATTTCTTTTGAAATGAAACATAAAAGATGTAAACGATGATAAGTGAGTTTTAGATTAGCTGGTTGATTATCAAACATCTCTATGATGAAATGTAAACAATCATCACCAGAAATAAGTATATCACCATACTCTCTCTCTCTTACAATATCCTTTACATCAACCATTTCTTTTTGTTTAACAAGCATAGGACCTCTAAAAAGTATCATTGAATCACCTGAAAGATCAAAATTTTCAAGTGCCCAAAGGGGGATTATTTGTGTACCATCATAGGTATATTTTTTATCAAAAGATAGAACTTTGATCTGCAAAAACTTGTCACCTGTGGAATAATCTAGTTAATTCTTTATTATATGAATTCATTATCTTAAGCTTTATCAATTTTAGTTTAAGAAGGCACTTCTATACTCAAGATTATGTAAGGAAAAGTCTCTTGTGGCAAGTTCGATGTTTTTGATCTCTTCCCAAAATTTCTTACAGCTACAAGCAAGATTATCTAGATTTTTTGGATCTTGAGAAACAGAATATTTCTTAATTGCTCGAATAAAATCCTTATTGCATTTTTTACAATTGTGGGTACCTCTTATACTACCAGCACCAGATGGGTCACAAACGATTCGATCGACAGCATCCTCTAAATTTCGGTCCTTAATTTCACCCCATATAGTTTGTAAAACCTCTTTTACAGACCAAAGCCAAGGCGCACGATATAATCCTTTACGCCATATTTGATAGAGAAAAGTTTTATTTTGGATATTTACAGGGTTAATTGAAATTGATCTTGAACCCAAAGTAATAGCATCAATAGCTGATTGAATGGTATCATTTATTGCTTCTTGTTCAGTTAGAAAGGGAGGTTTCAATAATAAGTAACTTCGAACACGAATTTTTGGGAAATTTTTTGTAATATCTATGGCTTTTTTGTAATCTTCTAATAAAAAGCCCTTGTTAATGTAATTTGTCCGGATAAAATCATCACTTGTTTCTAATCCCATGCCTAATTCCAAAGAAATTTCTTTGCCCAAAATAGTTGTTACTTTTTGTAAGAACGATTTAGTTACATATTCAGGTCTGGTTTCAACCACAATCTCCTTTACCGATGAGATGGTTTGAAATTGCCGTAAGATGTCTTTTTGGGCTTCAAGGGGGATTTCTTTGCTATCAAAAAAACTGCCTGAATTGAACAATTTTATCGATTCAAAGCCTTTGCCTTGATGCTTAACAAGCTCCCGTTTAACCTGCTGTTTAAGATTTGCAGCAGTAATATTATCGGATGTTTCATTAGAATAGCCACAAATAGAACACCCCCCACTACTACTTTTTGCCCACGAACAGCCAGGTGAATTCAAAATGATGACAAGAGCATGCCCTGGACGATGTATTAAACGATCTTCTTCCACCCAAGAAGCAATCGCTTTTTCAGGATCACGTTCTTTTCGTTCTGCTAAAGCTTGTTTTCTTATCGCACAGATTTGTTCGCTAAAAATATGTGAGCACATGTTCTTTCACTTTTACTCCTTATGTTTTAGATCTACCACAGGACCACTATTCGGGTGAATCATATCAACGCCAGCTACTAATGCTTTCCCAACTGCTAAGACCGTCTTATCCTTAGTTATTATTACCACAGGGTCATTTGGTCGGATAGAGGGATCCGCTTCTGCAACCCCAATTCCAAAAAGGGTTGAGCCTTTTAGTGATTTCCCTTCAAAAGTAACTGTATGTTTACCTATTTCTGCAAGAAGTTCTCCACTAGCAAGTGATAAATTGAATCGTCCTGTTCTAGGATGAATAACCCCCATATGTTCTCCATTTTTAACGATTCTTAAGGGATGGGGGGAATTACCCTGTAATTCACAGGTCACAGGAAAAAGCTTTTCACCGACTCCTTGCCCAAATTGATAATCTGCTAACAATTGAACTTTTAGCATCTCAGTTGGATAGTTATGTATTGGTGATAAATCGTTTGTATAAGTATAAAGTGATTCTTCCAACTTAATCAAGGATTGTCTGGAAGTAGGAGAATGATCTTGTGAAGTATAGGTAAAAGATAGCTGAAGCTCTTCTTCAACCATTTTACATATTGGCATATAAGCACTGCCAACATGAGCTATAATTTTAAGTTTATCCAGTGAGGAGGTATTCAATACTGTGATTAATTGGTTAGCAGCGATTGTCAATTCTTCATGGGACCAATCACCTGTAACTGGAATATCATAATGTGCTGCTGGGTAAACCATTTCTAATTCTCTTGGAACAACCCCTAATGGAGAAGTTAAGATTAATTCTTGAATGTAAGGTTCTTTGAGGGGTGAAACAGAGGCAAGAGCTTGTTTGAAACGCTTATGACTATGGGAAAAAGAATAGGGTTTTCTAGCAGAACATGGTAAAAGCACAATGATTTTTTTAGAAGGGAGGAAGGAATAATTTTTTTTGATTTTTTCTTGAAAAGCAATAATCGCTGGACGGTTAAAACTAAGGGAGGTGATTGCTGGTAAGAGAGCGTCATTCCAAGGGGAAGTTCGCACAAGCAGTTCTTGTTTCCAAGTGGAATCTAATAAACGCAACATCGCCGCTGCAAGAACTTTTTGTGTGGCTTTTTGCTCCACATAATTACGGAGAGAACCCGAGCTCAGTGCATAGCGTATATTTTGTATTATTTTTGTTAAGATTAAGACATTATGCATTTCTAATAACGTACTCTCTTCTGATAGATGAGGTGTTATAGAGTTTCCAAGACCAACTTCTGCAATTGTTTTATGATAATCTTTCAGTTTCTCAACATTCCGACAAGCCGGACAAAAACAAAGATGTTTAACTTTTTCTTGAAGGGGAATAGCTCCGTCATCTAACAAGAAAATTTTTTGTGCTGCTGCTAGAGTAGCAAAACCAGTAGAGAATACATCAATTCCTAAATAGGCAAGTAAAGGAAATAGTTGATGGGAAAAAGGCGATAATAAAAGAAAATGAGGAGTCAATGTTAGGGTGGTACGAATTTCCCCGATAAATTGCATCAAAAGACGATAGTTACGTAAAAGTGCTAACATATTGGCAAAAGCAATATATTGTATTTCGTTATCTTGAATGATTTTTAGAACTTTTTCAAGTACTTTATTGGAATAGGTTGGTTGTAATAAAACCACGCTTTTAGAAAAGTCTTTGTGATGGAGCTCAGCTAAGGATTGTTGTATTTGTTGTATTTGTGAAAGAAGTATGTTGTCATCGATACCTCTTTGCATGGGAAAATTTGCAATAAAAGATAAATTAGTATTTTCTTCTGTAAGAAAAGAGTTGAAAGTAGGAGAAAAGCTGGGGGGCGGATAATTAAGGGTTAGAGAGTGATTATAATCACCTATTATCCAATGAGGTAATGGCTGAGAATTATCGATACTCATTAACGAGGGGGTTTCAAGTTGAAATTCATCATAGGCAATAATAGCCTTTTTTGCAAACCCGGTAGAATGCAATATTTCAAAGGACATAACAATCACAAAAGACCTTACACATTATTTGAAACTGAATATAATCTAATCTAGTGATGATTTAAAATTGCTCTTATTAAATTGTTTAAAAGTAAAAAGATGTGATAATATATTGAAAGCATAATGAAAATTGTAAAATATTGTTTTATTATTCGATTTTTTCTCCACAATGAATACAAAACTTATTTTTTCCATGGGGGAGCTTCTTCCCACATTTTGGGCAGAAATTAGAAAATTCTGTCACAGGGCCATACATTTTAACACCGGTCATTATGGAATAATTTGCTAAATCGATAAGTTGTGGAAGTGCAATTTCCATCCTTTCTAATTTCCCATGCATCGGTTTTGTTGGTTCTTCTGACACTAGAGTTTGAACTATAAAACGGGTTCCTAAAATATCAGAAGGAAGTGGAATTTTGGCGTCCCGTTGAGAGCCTTTTTTATTATAAATAGTGAAATTTTCAAGGCATTTAAGGTCATCAATCAGCTCCACTAAAATACTCTGAATTATCGAACTTTCGCCTAAAATTCTTACAAAATCATGAGGGCGTCCTCGTAAAGAAAACTGTGGAGGATTCAATGATTTTACTTGAAGAGATGCATGTACACCGTCGGCTGTTTTAGAGGCTTGTTCTTT
>JAYEJY010000324.1:0-6707 GCA_034660795.1 Promethearchaeati archaeon
ACAGGCTATGCCTTAATGCCAGCTGCCATTGGTGAGATTCTAGTTGGTTTAATATATCTGATTTTACTTCCATGGTTTAATCCAGAGATCCAAAATTTTCAAGAAACTTTTTCAGCAGTCAATTATATTAGAAATTCTTTTTTTGGGATGACGGGATTGATAATACGACTTATAGAGATTTTAGCATGTGGAGTATATTTGATCATTATGGTAAAATATGCAAATGAATTTAATTGGTTTGAAGCTATAATAACCACATCAATACCGATTTTATTATTTTTCTTTTTGGTGCTATCATATTATTTCTTATAAAAAGTCGCTAGAGAGAATTTGTCTGAATGGGGATTTTTGTAAGGTTTCAACAAGATTATAAATAAGTGCGATTTGGCCTATTATTTGATAATAGTAACTCACATGTTTATATTAATTGGACGAAGCAACATGGAGAAGCAGGTATGTCAGAAAACGAATCACAGAATAATAATCGGAAATCAAACTCTGAAAATAATTCAAAAAATGATGAAATACAAACCAAAAAGTTAGATGATAAGACTTCAGAGGAAAAACAAGATGAAGCATTAACTCCTGAAGAAAAAAAAGCTCGTCGAAAAAAAATAATTAGAACATCAATTATTGTTCTTATTATAATAGGATTAACTATTGGCGTTTCATTTTTTGGACCTGCCAATATGACGCCAGGTGAATATCAGGTTACTCTTACAATAGATACGCCATCTGATACTTTCTCCGTTAATTTTAATATTACAATGGCAGAACAAGCAAATATCGAAAATATTGAGTATTATTTGCCTTCAGGTTCAGAGAATACAAATTGTGTCATTATTGCTCAGCAAGCCTACCAAGCATCTACTAATTCCAAAATTGAGTTTCGTGTTGGATTAATAGATTCAACTAATTCTTCTATTGAATCAATTGAACTAAGTTATATAACTGGGAGAATTGTTGGTAAGGATATAGATAGAAAAATCAGGCCTACTAAAATTGAAGATACTTATAGTCGTACATTAGAAGATGAATTAACAACAGCCTATTTTTCTATGGCTGTTCCTTTTAAAGCAGGTATTGCTTTGGGATTATTAGTACTCATAGCCGGTTTATGGATTAGTGAAATTGTTCCTACTATTATTGGATCATTTATTGTTCCGATCGCAGTGGTGGTTTTTGGAATTTCTAATGCAGGAGCTGCATTATCATCCTTTTTTGAACCGGTAATTGCTTTGTTCTTTGGTGGATTCATTCTTGCAGAAGCTTTAAAGAAACATAATATTGATCGTCGATTAGCTCTTGGGATTATTAGCAATGCAAGTATAAAACCGCCTATCTTATTATTATTAATGATGGGACTTTCCGCTTTTATGTCAATGTGGATGAGTAATACTGCAAGCGCAGCAGTAATGGTTCCAATTGCAATTGCTATGGTTGATCAGATTGAAAGTGGCGGGAAATCATCAAATAATAAAAGAGGGGGATTCAAAAAAGCGTTAGTTTTAGGCATTGGGTATGCTGCAACTACAGGCGGAATAGCGTCTATCATCGGAACACCCGCAAACCCCATTGCTGTAGCTGGTTTAGAAAAGGTTGGAATTAACATCTCCTTTTTGAAATGGTTTGCATATGGATTACCATTTGTTTTTATTATGTTAATAATTATTTGGGGGTATCTTTTAGTAGTATTCAAACCTAAAGTACCCAAAGAAAAACTTGAAAAAGCAAAAATTGTTTTCCAAGATGATTTGAAAAATATGGGAAAAATGCAATGGAAAGAATGGGCAACGATTTCTGTTTTTCTCATTACTATTGGCTTATGGCTTACCTCTCAATGGCATGGAATATCATCTGGCATTATTGCTTTAGTTGCCGTTGTATTAATATTTGCTATGGGAATCCTTGATCCCAAAGACGTTAAAAAGATAAATTGGAACGCCCTTTTTTTGTTTGGCGGAGGGTTGAGTTTAGGTGAAGCACTAATTGCTACAGGTATCGGAGACTGGATAGCTTCAAATATGGGGATAATTGAAGGGAAACATTATATTCTAATTGCATTAATCGTCGGGGGGATCTCTTTAATTGTGACAGCAGTTGCAAGCAATACAGCAAGTGCTGCTATGTTAGTACCGTTAGTGATTCCTATTGCCTTCAGTCTCGGTATTGATCCAATTCTATTAGCTCTAGTAACTGCTATCGGATCCAGTGTTGATTATGCACTAGTATTTGGTACACCACCAACAATGATAAGTTATTCTACAGGCTATTTTAAAGTAAAAGAAATTTTTAGAATTGGTTTTATTTTAGATCTAATCGGAATAGCACTGTTGTCAACTGTTTCAGTACTACTGTGGGCATTATTTGGCATAATTTCTGTATAAAAGAAAGTTCCTGGGAAAATGCACAAAACTCCTTGTGCCTTTTTCTTTTTTATTTTTAAAAATCGGAATTATCAGGGTGAAAGATAGATATCTCCATATTTTTATCAATATACGCAACTTTAGCATTAACATGTGTGTAATATTCTTCCGATGTGAATAAGCTAAGCAATTTTTCTTCAAAGAAATACTTATATCCCTCAGCAAAGGCTTCATGAGCACGTATTATTTTATTTAAATCGTTTTTTGATAGAAAATCATCTACTATCTTTTTTCCGAAAGTATGGATATCAAATCCTCTCATACTAGGACCATGATGTTCATGAGTTTCTGTTGGATCATTCCATAATAATTGTTTTATGAGTGGTTCGTTAACATAATAATTCTCTTTTGGGAGTGATTTAAGATCCTTTAAGGAAATTTCTGATAGTGGCAAACCTCCATGAACAAAAAAGAAACGAAATTGTTCATGAACAAGAGTTAATGGTAAAACAGCAAATACTGAATTATATAGATGATATAGATCATTTGTTGAAGCAAATTGTTTTACTTCATGTAAAAAACCATATCGGCTATTTACGCTAGGTGATTCATGGTTTCCTCTAATAAGATGAATTCTTTTGGGATAGGCCAATGTTAATGCGAATATTAGATTTAAACAAGCTATGGAATGGGATCCCCGGTCGATAATATCGCCCAAGAAAACTACGTTTTGAATTGTTTTTTTATTATCTAAGAAAAGTTCGATAATCGAAGTTAGAATATTATAGTCGCCATGAATATCTCCTGAAACAAGAGTTGTTCCATTTTTTAACATAATACAAGGTTCTAATTGATTTAGATGTTTTCTATAGGCTCTAATTAATTGAATAATTTTCTCCTCAGACATTATTTTTGAATAAGAAAAATCATCTAGAATTTCTTTAACTATTTTTTTCATCTTTTTTGATCAACCATATTCCTGATTAATATTCTTTCAAGTATCTTTTATATCATCGACACGCAAACGATGTTGACAATTAGGGCAAGAACCTTGGACTTTAATCCATTCAATAAGATGTGAATAATGGGCAGGCTTACCACAATAAGGACAAAAGGTATATTTTTGCCCAGCTTTTATCTGACGTTTACATACTATACATTTATCTTTAAGATTTTTTTGTGCAATATGTTCACCCACAGATCTCTGATGGGCAATTTGTGACCCAACTCTTCGAAGACTATTTATATAACTTTGTTTCTTCATTGGATTTCTGGTAGAATCTGCAGCTTTATCATAATAGGTTACAGCTTCAGCTGATCGATTCTGTTTTTCCAAGATTTTTGCAATTTCAGCATAAAGATCAGAAATTGCAATTTCCGGAAATTCCTCCTTAATCTGATCAAAAAGTGCTTCTGCTTTTTCTGGGTCACCTTTTTCAGCAATATTTTGAAACTTTTCGAGTAATTCAAAGTTTTCCAGTCTTTTTTCTACACGGACAGCATCTTTTGGTCGATTAGAATTATCATAAGCCTTGATCGCTTTTTTAAAGGCATCTTTTGCATCAGCGATTCTTCCTTGAGATAGAGCCTTTTCACCTAATTCTTCTTGCGAATCTCCCACTAAATCTTGTCTTCCTACTTCATCATAAATATCAGCTGCTCTCTCTGGTCTTTGAATTGCATCATATTCATGCGCTGCAACAGCCAATATAGCGTCAGCTTCTTCAGTAAATCCTATATGATGTAACATTTTAGCAGCAATTTCCGTCTTCCCTCGGTTAAATGCATATTGTGACAACCGTCTAACAAAAGCTTCTCTGATTCTTTCAGGTATGCGATCTATGCCAGCTATTGCGTTTTCCAGATCATTATTTTCTATATACATTTTAATTGAATCGAAATAGGCTTCTCCTAATGAATAGGCAATTCTTGCTTTTGTTGGGGAATACTTTTCTAATCTCCTTCCAGTCTTTGTCCAAAAAATTTGAGCGCCTTGTTTCCCCAGTTTCTTACGTATCATAGCCTCATAAGCTGGTCGTTTTTCTGGAGGGATTTGAAAATATAAATTTGCAGCTTCTGAATGCTTGTTTTGATCAATATATAAACTACCTGCTGATATATAATCTCCTTTTTCTAAATATTTGGAGATTTTATGCTCAGGTTGTTTAGTTTTTCTCTTCTTACGTATACGTGATATGATATAAATGAAAACGATAATTCCTATAACGATGAGAATATAATGCCATGTTTCCACAAGTAAAATCTCCAACTATTAAACAGGATGTATTAGATATTACAATTAAAGAATGGGAAGCTAACATATTAATACATTTATTTTCGCGCAGTTTCTTTTTTATATAAATTTAAAGATTTTATTAAAATCCTCTCTTCTATTTATGAGCTAGATTAACTTTAATTTTTTCTTTCTTTATATTATCAATTCTAACAAATCCAAATCGTTCAAATTGAACAATATCTCCTTCAGATAATTCTTTAATGCTCTGTTCACCATAACCTTTTATTATTTTCAAACTTTTTTTATTAAATTTGTCACCTTTATATAGAACATCAGGTATTTTTACAGCAATCTTAACTACTTTTTGTGGTTCTGCTGGAACCCATTGTATTTTTAGCCCCGGTTTTAGTTTTTCATCCGTATAAGAACATAATCTACAGCTAGTAAATTTGGAAATAAAGCGTTTAATAGGTTTTGTAATTTCTATTTGTGGTTTACAGACAGCTAATGCATCTTCAATGCTTTGTTCCTCCGAATCAAGCCTAATATTATAGAGATCCTTTAACCGAAATTCTTCCCCAATTTTTAACTGTTTGATATCAACTTCTGGGATTAAAAAGAAGTTACCTGTTAATATTTTTTTAACTCCTCTTTCTGGGAAATCCGGATGCAATGGAACCTTCGCCTTTACATGAGGGGCATTGGAAATTATTAATAGAATAGGATTTGGTACAAAGAAATAACGATTAGCAATAGGATCTATTATCTTTCGATTTGTTGCTTCAATAAGACTCCAATCAATATTTGTCGGTTGTGTCGTCATTCCTAGCTCTTCAGCTAATTGATGTATAGTCTCCGGGACGATTCCCCTTCGTTTTAAACCTTTTATAGTAACCAAACGTATATCATCCCATCCTTCAACATCGCCTGCTTCAACAAGCGGTTTGATTTTTCTTTTAGAAGCGGGAGAACCTATTACATTATATCGAGCATAATGGAAAATTCTAGGGTGTGGCAGTAAATCTAGCTTCTCTCTAAGTGTATTTTGTAATTCAATTCTACTATCAAATTCTGCACTTCGACCTACATGAGTTATACCACAATGATAATCTTCAATCGCAACCGCAAAATCATATAACGGCCAAACCACATATTTTTCTCCTTGGATACAATGAGAATCCTTCCGAATAGTAAAGATAACCGGATCCCTCATTACAGCATTCTTATTATTCATATCTCCCCGGAATCGTAAAACCATTTCTCCTTCTTTATATTGATCAGCTAACATGTTTTTCCATTCAGTTAAAGTTACTTCAGGAGATTTCTTGGCATGTTGACATTCTTTTTCTTCATTTCGTAAATTTCGCATCTTTTCAACAGAACAGGAACAAGTATAGGCTAAATTTTTGTTAATCAACTCCTCTGCTTTTTCATAAAAAAGTGGCATATCATTAGAAACTATTACCTCTCGATCTGGCGGCAATTTTAACCACTTTAGAGCTTCCCTGTGGGCAACCATATATTCCTTTCTTTCTTGTTTTGGGTTTGTATCTTCAAAACGTAATATAAATTCTCCTTCATAGCGTTGAGCATAATAATGTGCGAAATAGGCTGTAAAGACATGACCAAGATGCATTTCGCCATTAGGTTCAGGAGCATATCTTGTTATAACGTTACCTTTTTCAGTTCCCTCTAAAGGAGGTAATTCTTGTTGGGATTCGTACTCTTTTTCCTCTTCCTTTAATAATTCTGGCGCGATTTTTGCAAGTTTTTCTTTTTGCTTCTTTAGAGGTAGTTGATTAACCTCCCTTATTTTCTTCTCAACCAGCCCCTCAACAATTTTTGCATTTGATCGATATTTTGCATGACTAGCCATTATTCTTTGCATGACTGCTTTTTTCTGGGCATTTCCTTGATATTTAATAGCGTTTTCTAAAGCATATTTAAGAATGAGATTATTTAATTCTTCAGGATTTTTTATGTCAGATGTCATATCAACGCCTCTATAGATAAAATTACAAAAGCTTATTATGTCATTTAGAGTCGATTTCTTTTACTATTCCTTAAATATTTCTTTTAGAATCAAAACTAATTACATAAAGAAA
>JAYEJY010000325.1:0-30338 GCA_034660795.1 Promethearchaeati archaeon
AGAGTAGAATTGATATTTGATAAATAAGAGAGTGATAAAAATTGAGTAGTTATAAGAATATTCCTGATCTTGTTCTAGCCAGAGAAGCTAAGTGGATGTACGAAAAAGGTCGTGGTTTTGAGCCTATAAAAGGTGATATGACACGCTGGCGTGGACTTATACCTGGTCGAGGGGAATTTTCTGATCGTTTCTTTACCGTTGAAATTGAAATGCTTGACGGTTTTCCAGCAACCCCACCCCTTGTAAAAATGATTTCTCAAGTAGATCATCCTCGAGTTCGTAATGGTAATATTATCGATTTATGGATCACTAAGAAATGGAATCCAAAATACCATCTTTTTCAAGTCGCTAATTCTATTAAAGGATTATTTGCTCGAGAACCTCTTCGTCCTGCTCAACATCTACTAGAAAAAGAAAAAGCACCTTCTTCAAGACAACAATCTAGCAATGCTCTTGCTGTTTATACGAAACAACGCTCTCAACTGCAAAATGTGCTTAATCAAAAAGAACAAGAAATTAAACGCCTCCGGCAACTTATACGTAATAAGGAAACTGTCGACATATCAGGAGAACGCGATAAATATTTAGAAAAGAAGCAACTAGAATTTGAGGAACAATTATTTGATATTGAGGAGAAATTTCATTGGGCAGATATTTCAGCAATTGCGTTTGCTAAGTTATATCTTCAAACAAGGACACAATTACAATTAATTGAGCTAATCTCTTCATAATTTTTCTCTTTAAAATTTATTTTTATGATTTTATTATGTAGCGATAATATTAAAACGTCTTAAAATATCATAAACTTGATAATATAAAGATTGGTGATTTACATGAAAGCCATAATTATTGCTGCAGGTAAAGGTAAACGCATGCGACCGCTAACAGAAACAAGATTGAAAGGGTCTTTACCTGTCCAAAACCAAGCGATTCTCAAACGATTAATTACCATGATGGAAACAAGTGGAATTATAGACGAATATATTTTAGTTATTTCTCCTGGACAGAAAGAAGAAATTAAATCACTTTTTACCGAAAATAATCTCTTACAAAAAATAGCTCTTGCCATTCAAGATCCAGCCAAAGGAACAGGTGATGCTGTTGCACAAGCAAAAGCCTATATTTCTTCTAATGAGGAGTTATGTTTCGTAATTAATGGAGACATTTATGCTCCTTTATCAGAAATCCTTCCGAAATTACTCACTAAACAACAAAAATCTCACGCTAAATGTGTTATGGGAGTTATTGCCGGCAGAAACAAACGTTATGGTTTATTAAAATTAAAATCTAATGGTGAAATCATTGATATTAAAGAAAAAGTAGGAAGCAAAGAAAATAGAAAACAACAAACCTACATTAATTGTGGTATTTATCTTTTTAGTACTGAAATTTTTGACACAATTGAGGAGACCACATTATCTCCTAGAGGCGAATATGAAATAACCGACGCAATATCTCTATTAAGTGAAAAAGGAAAAATCTGTACAGTTAAGGTTCCTTTCTGGATAAGTATGGAAAATCCAGGTGATTTATTTTTAGCACAGAGGATTGTTTCACCCTCAGAAAATCAATTATCCATGCAATTTCATTCTGGTGGGGAAATTGGATTCACAGCTGCTAAAGAATTATATATAGAAGCTGGAGAGGAAGTTCAATTTTCAAGTGTAAACTTTATTGGGCCTGTTCTTGTAGGGAAAGGTACTATTATCGAATCCGGTTCAAAGATAGGACCTTATGTTTATCTTGGTGATATTTGTGAAATAGGGGCAAAAACAACTCTGCAGTATTCTTTATTATTTGAAAGGGTTAGACTTGAAACTTCTAGCAAAATCTCGCATTTAATAGCAGGAGAAGAATGCTTAATTGGCAGTCATTGTAAAATTAATCCCGCCCAAAATCAAAAATCACTTGAAAAGTATTCTCCTTTAGAGGATTCTGATTTTAATGTTGAAAGCCTTTTTCTTATTATTGGTGGAAAAAGTATTATCCCCTCTAAATCGGTTATTTCTAAACATTTGAAACTTCACGCCCATGGTGTTTATCAGAAAACAGGATAATTAAAAAAACACACATAGAAAAAGTGGTTAACTATGTCTCACAAAAAATTACTCATCTTTGATTTTGATAACACTATTATTACCTCACATATTGATTTTCCAACCTTGAAAGTTGATCTAGCAAGAAAAGTTAAACAATTAGGTTTAGATTTTGGCCCTGAAGAAGAAATCCCTCACAAATATACTGCGGGAGAAATTATTGAAGAAGTAGAAAAAATCGATCAAGAAAATGGATCTAATCACGCTTATAATTTATGGGAATTAGTTGAGGAATATGAGAGAAAGGGGATGGAAAATATAGGTATTGATTCATGCGTAAAAGAAACTCTCAATTATTTGGAGCAAAAAAATTATCTTCTTAGTCTTTTCACTAATAATGCTAAAAAACCAACGCTCGATGTATTGAAACGTTTCAATATTCTCACTTACTTTAAACTTATTATAGCCCGAGAAGATATCTCTAAGATGAAACCAAGTCCAGAAGGAATCTTTCATATTCTAGAAGAAACGAAAATACCACCGAAAGATGCAGTTTTTATTGGTGATTCTTGGGTTGATGGTGTTGCTGCTCTTAAAGCTGGTATTCGATTTGTAAATCTTCGTGAAAAACCCTTATCTATAGAAAAACATCCCGATTTGAAGGTCTGGAAACATATAGAATCTTTTTCTGAATTAAAAGACATTTTTTGAAAACTATCATTACTCTTTGGTTTGCTTTTTAAGCCAGTTAACATATTTTTCTAGACCCTTTTTTATTGGAATCTGGGGTTTCCAATCCAATTTTTCCTTTGCTTTTGATATATCAGATATCGCTTTTCTAACATCTCCTGCCCATCCACGTTCTCCACCTGTATAGTTATAAGTAACATTTGTTAAATTCATTGCTGAAACGATTTCATCTGCGATTTCATTAACCGTAATACCTTCTGAGGTTGCAATATTAAATGCTTCATGGTCTTTTGTTGAATAATCTATCGCTTTTAAATGAGCATCGACACAATCATCTACATAAAGATAAGATTTAACTTGTTTTCCATTCCCAAGAATTTCTAATTTTTCAGGTGTTTTTTTAAGTTTCCAAAAGAAATCATACATTACACCCTTATCAGAGGGCGGACCAAAAATATTACCTAATCGTAGAGAAATTGCTTCTAAATCATAAAGACTTGCGTAACTTGAAAGATATTGCTCACAAGCTGCTTTTGAGGCACCATAATGACTAATAGGGGCAAGCGGGTGGTTTTCTGGGGTAGGTAAAACAGTAGTTTCTCCATAAACTGTCCCTCCGGAAGATGCGAAGATAATTTTGGGGACATTATTAGTAATCATCGCTTGTAAAATAGTAACTGTTCCTTTTACATTTACTTCAAAATCACGGAAGATTTGTTCTGTACTTGCTCTAACATCTGGTTTGGCAGCTTCATGAATAACAATATCAACACCTTGTAATTCTTGTTCCATAAGAGAATAATTGACAATATCTCCTTTGATTAAAGATACTTGTTTTGAATTAATTATTTCTTGAATATGCTCTTTTTTCCCAGTTGATAAATCATCAATAATCTTAATATTATAGCCTTCTTCATTAAGCGCTTTAACGATATTACTACCAATAAACCCGCATCCACCTGTCACTAAGATATTCATAACCATCATTATTACCTCTTAAATAGAATAAGTATGTACCATTCTTAATGAAAGAAAAATGTTATGCTAAAATATTATTTTAGAGAATACTCATTATTATTATAATACCAGAGAATATAGCCTCTTTTAATGGTGGTTCTTGTGGATAAGCAATTATTATTAAAAATATTACACATGTCCAAAGAGCAAACTATAATATCTAAGAATAAGCTTCTAGAATCTTTTAATAAAGAACGTGTGAAAATGTTTTTTCAACAACTAGAAAATAATCATTTTGTATTCCAGCCAACCTTGGATAATAACTATAAAATTTCTCCACAACAAAGAGCAGATCTTGCCATATATGGTGCCACACATGGAATTGACTTTGAATGGCTGATTAAAGAACTTACTTGGCAAGAATTTGAAATTCTCACCACTTCTGTTGGAGAGGAATTTGGATATGAAGGTATGAAAGGATTGAACTTCTCAACTTCTAAACAAAAATATCAAATTGATGTTGTATTAAAAAAACAACCTTATATTTTTTTCATAGATTGTAAACATTATAGCTTAACTGGTAAAAAATCAGTTTTACGGAATGCTGCTAAGGAACAAGCAGCACGGGTCCAAGCTTTAACTAATAACAGAGACATTCTACAGGAAAAAGTAGGATTGACAAACTGGGAGAAAGCTGTTTTAATTCCGCTTGTTGTTACTTGGCTTGATGACGAAATATTTTTCCACCAGAAAATTCCAGTTATCCCCTTCATGAATCTCCGGTCGTTTTTCCGGAATTTCTACCTCTATTTTCCAGATTTAAGAAAAATAACATACAAATTTGCAACTGATTAACGATCGGGAAAAACGTAATTGTAGATTATTTATATAAAAAACATCTGCCGTTGTGGTAAAAATTTTATGTTTCTTAGCTTAAAACTTTTAATAAGTAATAATTATAGTTGTAATATTACCTAATGTAATATAAATAATTAGCACACAATAAGAATATATAAGAAGAAAAAGATAATCCGATGAGGTAAAGTAAATGTCTGATATTCAGCCCCCTAATATTGATGAAATAAAAAGGCAATCTGTTGTCCGCTTTCTATCAGAAATGCAGAGCTTGAAAGATAATATTAAAGGAGAATTCACTTCCCGTTTTGATGAACAAAAAAACAATTTTTTAGCAACATCTAAATCATCATATACTCCTACAGAAGTGGGATCCATTTTTGATACTTTAAAATCATTAGAAATGGATTATGTTAAAAAAATCCTCTCAAAAGCTTCTGGTGATGGTAGCAAAATTTTGGGAAAAACATTAGGGAGTGCTTTAACAGGTAATTTAAGTTTTAGTGGAGAAGCAACACAACGAATAACAGAATTGGAACAAGAGAATAATCGTTTAAAAGCAAAAATTGTTGAGCAAGAAAAAGCCTTTGAAAAAGAGAAAGCACGAATTTTAGAAAAAGGCGAAGGGCAAATATCAGAAGTGAATCGCTTACAAGAACAAGTGGATGAACAAAAACGTACCATTGAAATGTACGAAAAGCAAGCTATGGAACATGGGGAAACACTCGCACAACAAAGACTAGAAATTGAAGAATTACAAGGACAAATAGGTAATATATCCCAAGAAAATGAGGAACTAAAAGCAGCGCTTGAAAGTAAAGAAGAAATTATTGCCAATAAAAAGAATAAAATCGAATCATTAGAAGAACAGATGGAATCGATGGAAAAACGAATCAAACAGATGAAAACGGTTTCATCAGAAAAGTTTGAAGCTCAAACAAGTCGTCTTGAAGATACTCTCAAAAGAGAACGAGAACGTGCAGATGATTTGGAAGTACGATTAAAAGAAGCAACAACCGCAATTGAGAATTATAAAAGCGCTATAAACCAGAAAGATGAAGAGATCGATAAACTACGAAAAACAATTACTGAAACAAAATCAGAAATTGCCACAACTTCAACAGAAAAAGAAGCAGAAATTAAACAACTGGAAGATGAAGTAAAAACATATGAACACAAATTAACAGATGTAAAAAACGATTTAGAACGAGCGCAAAATAAAATTGATATGCTAGAATCTGAATTATCCACAAAGGATGAACAAATGGATGAAGCGAGAAATGAAATAAGTCAATTGAGAAATGACATAGCAAATCTAAAAGAAGAAAAAACAAAACTTGTAAGTGAAAAAGAAGCTCGAATAAATGAGCTCCTAAAAGGTAAAACAAGCTATCAAGAAGATATAAATGAAGTGAAAGAGGAAGTACGTGAATTATCAGAAAACCTCCAAGAGAAAAACAAAACCATTGAAGAATTAAGGTCTTCCCAAACAGTTATTGAAAGAGACCGAGACGCCATAAAAGAAGAACGAGATAAAATAATGGTACAATTAGAAAACACAAAAGAACGACTACAGAAATTAGAGAAAGCTGTTGATAATAAAGACCAATTAATTAAGAATTTAACTAAATCCCTCCAAGATATTCCTAAATTCAGGGTGTTTCTTGCAATTCAAGACATTGGTGGCGAAATAACTACCAAAGATTTATCAAAAATTGTTGGTCAATCACCAGATATAATTGAACATATCATTACTGATCTACAAAAAGATGGTTTAGTGAAAATTCAACAAAAAGAAAACAAAACATTTGTAACTAAAGTTTAAAAGATACTCTTGATTTTAATCTTTCATTAGTATCTACACTTCACAAAATTAAAATTACTCTTTTAATTGAGTATTAATTGGCAGTTGTTAGAACAAAACAAGGAAGAAAAGAAATGCCCTCCAAAGAATTTAACGAAACATTGGATGAATCTATTGCTCAAAAATCTGAGAGTAATTTGAAAGACGAGCAAAAAAAAGGTATGCTTGGATTCAAAACAGTTAAAAATATATTCACTAAACAAAGAAAAGTTAGTCTTATCATTGATGCTCCTAATATTCTGAGACGAATAAATAATAAACAAATTCGTCTAGAACATATAGAACAAATTGCTAATAAATTAGGACAAATTAAAATAGCGAAAGTTATCCTAAACCGGCACGCGCCAGAAAGTCTTCTCAAAGCAATAGAAAATAGTGGATATGAACCAATTGTTGCTTCTGAGGACATATATATCCGTATGGCAATTGAGGTCATGGATTGTGTAAATAACAAAACAACCAGTATGATTGTAATTGCAAGTCGGCATGCCAGCTGTGCACCAATTTTACGGGCTGCAAAAGCCAAAGGTATTGATACAGCAATAATTGGTTTTCAACCGGGTTTTAGTATTGCAGTAAAAAATGCAGCTGATATGGCTTTTCAGTTAGAAATTTAAGTTTATTTCATTTTATTCATAGACAAAATTAAAATTCTAAATACTTTTAAAAATACAACCTCTTTAAAATTCATATCTAAGTCGCTTCTAAAATCATTAAGTTAGAAGGTTTAAATATATGAGTCAAAAAATCGTTGTTATCGGAAATGGACCTGCTGGTATGAGTGTTGCAAGTGCAGCTCGCTTACATGATCGGAAAGCTGAAATTACTGTCATTGATTCTAAAACATATGACACTTACCATCCTTGTGCTATGCCTTTTGTCATAGGAGGTTACTTACCTTCTATTGATTCAATTGTTGAAGACCTAAATTTTAGTAGAATGAAAATAAATCTAATTGGTAATTCATTAGTTGAAGAAGTAAAAACAAAAGAACAAAAAGTACTTGTAAAGAACCTGATTACTAAAGAAAAACAGACTTATGATTATGATAAAATTGTTTTTTGTACAGGTTCGCATGTTTTTATTCCACCAATAAAAGGAAAAGATTTAGCAAATGTTTATAGCTTAAAATTTGCTGAAGACGCGAAAGCCATTAAAGATGCTATTCATGCCAATAATGTAAACGATGTTGTCATCGTTGGTGGAAGTGCAATTGGTATTGAAGTTGCTTCAGAAATTGCCCATCTAGGGAAAAACGTCACAATAGTTGAGATGCAACCCCAATTAATGCCATTTAAAGTTTCAAAACGTTTTGCTAAGAAAATTTATGAATCTTTAGCTGAAACAGGTGTTTCTATTAAAACCAACATGTTAGTAAAAGAGATTATTGGGGAAAAACAAGCAACTCAAGTAAAATATGGGAATGATGAGAAAGAAGAAGTTATTGATGCACAAGTTGTTGTATTAGCAACAGGTGTGAGACCAAATATCGAACTTGCAAAAAAAGCAGGCTTAGAAATACATGATAGACTTAAAGCTATTATGGTTAATGATAAAATGGAAACAAATATAGAAAATATTTTTGCTGCAGGTGATTGTGTAACCGTTAAACACCAAATTACCGGAGAAAGATGTTTAGCGTTATATGCAGGACCTGCTGTGCGACAAGGTCGTGTTGCTGGAATTAATGCAGCGGGAGGTTCAGCAACCTATCCCGGAACTATAAATTCATTTATCGTATCCTCTCGGACATTTTTTGTTGGTGGAGCAGGAATCAATGATGAACAAGCAGATAATCATAATATCGAAGTTGAAAAAGCAATGATATCAGCAGATCTCCAACCTCATTATATGCCTAATAGCAAAGAAATAACACTAAAGCTTATTGCTGACTCAGATGATGGGAAAATTCTAGGTATTGAAGCAGTAGGTCCGAGAAAAGTTGATGTAAATGTAAATTATACCGCCTTTGCTTTACAAACAGGCTTAACAGTTTATGATTTAATGGATATTGATTTCTGTTATGCTCCAGCTGTTTCCGAAACAATCTATCCAATTGTTAAAGCAGCTTCCGCAATTATTCGTAAAATTGAGAGAAAAAAAGCAAGAGCAAAACGAAAAAAATAAGAATTTTGGGATAAATAATTCTTTTTTTCATTTTTTTTAGTTTACTGAGAATATTTGCATACAGTAGAATATATCATTGATTAGTGATACTTCCAGCTGAAGTACGTCTCCTACATGTAAAAATAAAACAATTTCCCATTGTGTTATATTGAGATAGTTTTGAGTAAACCAAACTGTTGTATTTTCACTTTTAGGAGTTTCTTCATCGAGAGGCATATAGGTGAGATTACCTTCTGCAACATAGTTTGTATTTCCATTTGATTCAAAAGAGGTAATTTGCTCAATAACAAAAGTTTCAGTATAATTGGATTCTGTTGCTGTATCTTCTCCAAGAAGCAATAGATACTCGTTAATTGCTCTATTAAGGACCATATTTACAGTATCTGAACTTTCTGCAAACTCCACCCATGTTTTAGTTCCACTTGTATCAAAAGGATTAGTTATACAGACTCCGCCGAATCTTAATTGCTCGAATTGTATTGGTAAAATATACGCATAATCAGACATGTTACCATAAATATCTCGGAATGGATAAAGTAATGGTAGAATAGGATCATAATTATGGGTTGTTGTGCCTATTTTTTTATCTATTTCATTTTTTGAATTATCAAGAGCACTTTTAGTGTTTATTGGTTTTGGATCAATATCTGACCAATCAAAGAAATAAATACCTGTCGAGTTTGCTTTGATAGCTCCCCGTAATAATTTACTCCCAGAACTTTCTTTTGAAGTCAACATGACATATTGTGAGGTTTGGCCTCTATTAGCATCATAAATAACGCGAATATCATCATACCAAGAGATTTCTACTTGCTCGGTGGTACTGAAAAAATAAGCAAATTCTCTATAACCTTTCCTGTGACGACCCCATTTTGCAATATTATATTCTAACCATTGCTCAGGATAACATTGGATACTGGCATACTAAGGTAATGTTGTTAGATCTTTATAATCTTTCACTAAATTCCCTGCACTATCAAATTCCAAAACCCCACCTACTTTTTGTAAATAGGTTGTCATACCAATACTACCCTTTTTCTCAGAACGCCAGCTTTGAACATGATAATATGGAACAATTAAGCGCATTTCATTTTCATCATTCATAGAATAATAGGCATTTACTCCAGGTCGATAATTTGGGTTAATTTTCCAAACAAATCTTTCGAGTTTATTTGTTCGTGCTAAACCATAACCTATGGAAAAACTTTGTTCTATAATAACAACATCCTCTGTAGGATCCGTTAAATCAACGCCTATAAATCCAAATACCGTGTTTCGTTTCCTCCCTGCATTATCAGTTCCTATACGTATATCATCAGTCCCCATTGAAGCAACCCACATCAATTGACCATTTATTTTCCCAATATGTAATTCCAAAATTTCTGCATTACTGCCAAAAGGTGATGATTTTTGGATTATTTCAGAAGCTAAACCTTTATCCACAACTCGTAAATTGTTACCTGATATCAAATCATCAAATGGCAATGGATTTTCAGAATAAGTTATTATATGGTCAAAATATTTTGCTTGATTAAATCCTTTGAAAATTGCTGAATGAATTCCAAAATAAGCTGGTGTGGCAATCATTCCTGATGCAATAACAATGACCATTATATTAATCCAGCTTTTACCGATACGACCATATCTTGATGAGAAATACCTCAAGAGGAGAAGGCTGCCAATACCTAACAAGAGTAAACAAACAAGAATAATCGTACCAACATTAGGTAAAGCAAACCAAAAATCTATCCAAGAAATGAAAAAACCTGCAAGAAAAGCACCACCACCTATTATAGCTATTACAAGGGATAACTCTTTTTTTGCAGCATACACAACTAACGCACTTACTAGGCCAAAAATAGCGCCAATGATTAAAGCGAGAAGTACATAATGCATGAAATATAATTAGGGCATTAAAAATATAAAATTTTACTAAGAGAAAAAAATGGAAGAGAACAGATTAGATTGTTTTAAGAGCTGAACTGGTTTCTCTTCGGGTATTTATGATAATAGGAATAATTGAACTTAACAGTCCAACACCAAATATAACAAATGTTGTCCATGCAACCCTTGCTATGGGATAAACCATTTCATGTGGTGGAAGTATTGTGTTGATCCGTAAGATCCTCATAATCATATTTGAAGTGATAACACCTAAGATAACCCCTAAAACCATTGTGAAAAACAAGATAATAAATGCTTCAGTTATAAAGAAGTTAAATAATTGTAGGGGAGAGATACCCATCGATTTCATTATTGCAATTTCTTTTTCTCTTTCAATAGCTTGGATTACCATCATTAAGACAATTGTCGCGGAAGAAATAAGCATGGAAATAATAAAACTTGTATTAAGAGAACCGAATAATACTGTTGCTTTTAATGAGCCCTCTGAAATTAATAATTGGTCTTTAATATTTAATGTTTCTAGTCTTGTTATCGATTCAATTTCTTCTGCCAATTGTGATGGATCATATCCTTCCTTAACCTTTACTAATAAAGATCCGGAAACTTCATAATCATATCTTGCTATTACAAATGGTAAAGAAATGTTACCAAGAATGCTTATGGGAATTATATTTTGTGTGGAAGAAGGAGGCTCTGTATAAATTATTGGACAGTATTGGAATGAATCAACAAAATTAACAGGATAATTTTTTTGAACAACATCAACACCTTCAACAGCGAAATTTTGAAGGACAAAAGTAGTATTTGAGCCTAAGTTTAGTATTTCTAATTGGGAAGCTTGCCCTACAACATCCATACTATCATTAATAGAATCCAAGACATTAGCAAATCCACGTTTATTTGTGTATTCTGATTCATGATAAATTATTTTTGAGAAATTATCAAGTTCAACGCCCATTATTGAAATGTCATAAACTATGTCACTCTCTGAATTTGTGAGATCAAATTGGGTGATATAAGTCGAACCTTCAATACCTGTGAGATTATTTACTGTGTTCTTCAATTCATCCGTTTCTACATCAACATCTTGCACAACAATATCCGCCCCTAAATTGTAATAGGTGTTTTCTGAATCGTAAGAACTATAAGATGTTGGAACTATCATAGAGGAGACTGTTAAAGCAAATGTTAAGGTCATTAATACAATGGTTCGAATAGTTGAACCTTTCCGCCTAATAGCATTTCTTGCAGCGACAGCATTTATTTCTAAATTATGAATTTTAAATAAGAGATTAGACAAATATTTGACAACTGCAGGATAAAATCTTGAGCCTAGTAAAATGACACTTGTGATTATGAATATAGGGGCAGGTGTAGCAAAGTAAAATGCAAATTCTAATGCAGCCTCAGTACCTTGTGATATTTGAGTTCTCGCAATAATCCACATCACTATACCAATAATTAATAGAAAGACATCAATGTAATAGCGTTCCCAAAATGGTTTTTTTTCTTTTCTTTCTTCTAGTGCTTCTGTCATTGTTAATCTTGAACGTCGCCATATAGACCCAATATTTGAGAGAAAAGCAACACCAAAACCAGCTCCTAAGCAAATTGCAGTTATTGTCCAATTAAAATCTGGAATTGATGCATTACGGGCAAATGAGAAAAAGCCATCACTCTTAATTGCTAACAATGAATAAGGCCAACCAATTAGGAGACCTACTAGAACAGCCAGAATGCTGTAGATGAATAATTCAAAAAGCATATAAAGAAAAAGCATGCGTCTTGAGGCCCCTCGTTGATACATAATCTGGGTATGCAAATCACGTTGTTTTTTAATTTGATTCATAGCAAAACTAACAAGGGACAAAGCCATGACTAATGTTGGTATCATAAAAACAAGAATAAATATTTGAAAAATTCTATATTCACGCCTGAAACCAGATAATACTGGGATAATTTTCGCTTCTATTGTTAATTCAGGGTTTGCAGAAAAAGTTTCAACAACCCCTTGAATATCTTGTTGGAAAGAATTTACTAGTATTTGTAATTGATTTATTTCATTATTCAAATCAAATACGTTAAATTTTGTAAGATCAAAAATAACTCGCCCTTTTGCATTTCCATCATTTATAGCATAAGAAATACTATTGAGGACGTTAATATAATTCTGTTTAGTTGTTATTATTAATTGATTACTTAATCGAAAAATCATTGAAATAAGTGCTTCATATTCGGGACCTAAATCAATATCCTCAAAGGAAACATCATCAATATTAACAATTCCAGTAAACTCGAAATCTTTTCCTGCTGTTGGTATACCTTCACTATAGGATTCCCATGGATTCCGTTCCTCACTAACTGGTACATAGCCTCCAAATGAGGTCTCATTATCAATATTTGTTGTTGCAAGAGTTTCCGAATTTGTAATATATGTAAAATCATATGTTCCAGGAGTGGTGCCTACGGAAATTAAGGAATCCAGTTGATCAATAAATTCAGGATCTAGACCAATTAGATAAGCATCCATAAACACATCTCGATTTAGAGTTGTATCATGGACAAGTAAATAGAAAAATTTATAGAAAAACCATTCTTGACCAAATAATTTTGTTTCCTCATATTTTTGATCTTCAATAGTATTATCTATAGTATTTTCAATTTGGGCTAAAATATTGGGTGTAAAAGTATTCATATGTTGAATATCTGTTTCAATATAAGAATTCTCTACCGTCTGAGAAAATTCTGAGAAGGCGTTATTTCTAAAACTATTCAGAAAAAGGATGTTTTGAGTGATCATTGCTACACTTATACTTAAGCCAATAACTGATATAACAGCTAAATTTCGGCTAAATCCTATGAATCCTAAGTTGAATTTTAATCGACGGAACAACTTTGACATTATTGTCAACTCATTTGACTGTTTCTCACTGGAATATCATTACTTTGGAAGTTTATGATTTAAAGCATTACCGTTTTGTTGAAAATTAATTCTGAAAAAAAATAGAAAAAAGGATTGGTTTTATTATATTCACTATTATTTTATTGAGTGATTTGGATAATCCTTTGGTTGAAATTTAAAGCCATATTTTATGATACCTTCTTCTCCTTCACTTGCTATTCTTCTAAAAGCGAATTCGACTTCCATACCTATCTTAACCTCGCCTTTATTCAACCCAATAATTTGGGTTGTTAATCGAGGTCCTTCGGTTAATTCCACAATAGCTAAGCAATAGGGAGTTCGGTTTTCAAATCCTTTCGGTGCAGTGTATACCCATGAAAACGTGATGATTTCACCTGTTCCTTCAAATAGATAGGGTTCTACATTCAAACTATTACATTCCACACAGCGTTCTCTTGAGGGAAAATAGAGCTGTCCACAATCTCTGCATTTTGTTCCCTCTAATCGATAAAGAGAATTTATTCTACGCCAGAATCTTGGTACCGTCATTTTGAATCACCTTGAGAATAAACATTCATTACACATGTTGCACCTGAACCACCAATATTGTGGGTAACACCTATATCATTCTTATCAACTTGTCTTTTACCCGCTTCATTCCGTAATTGTTGAAATATCTCAATTACTTGATAAATACCTGTGGCGCCTACCGGATGACCTTTTGATTTTAAGCCACCACTGGGATTTACAGAGATGGTACTATTAATTGCTGTTTCTCCTTCCAAAGTAAAGGTTCCACCTTTTCCAACCTCACAAATCCCAAGATCTTCAAGTGCCATTACTTCTGCGATGGTAAAACAATCATGAACTTCAATAAGGTCAATATCTTTTGGTGTTATTTTCGCCATGTCAAACGCTGTTTTTGCAGCTGTTTTTGTAGCGCGTAAGCTTGTCAAACTTCCCCTACTGTGTAAAGCTATATGATCTGTTCCGGCCCCTGTTCCTATAATTTTCACAGGATCATCTGTGTATTCTTTTGCTTTGTCAGCTCTTGTGATGATTACTGCTGCAGCACCATCACTTACGGGAGAACAGTCATAAAGACGTATTGGATCAGCAATCATACGAGAATTCATCACTTTTTCCATACTCACTTTTTTCTGGAATTGAGCAGCAGGATTTAAGACACCATTAGCGTGATTCTTAACCGCTACACTTGCAAATTCTTCTCGAGTGCTTCCATATTTATGCATGTGGGCACGCATCATTAAAGCAAAAAGGGCTGGAAAAGTTGCTCCCACACCCAATTCCCATTCCGAGTCAGCTGCTGTTCCAAGAGCTGTTGTTACATTTTCTATATCAATTAGATCTGTCATCTTTTCAACTCCAACAACCAATGCTGTATCATAATAACCCGCTTGGATACTCATCATAGCTACTCGTAATGCCGATGAGCCACTTGCACAAGCAGATTCTACTCGTAAGGCAGGAGCTGTTACACCTGCCCAAGGACCAATTAGGGCAGATATATGTTCTTGTTCATTGAAAATCCCTGATGACATACAGCCTATAATTGAAACATCTATATCCGATGGAGAAATATTAGCTGAATCAAGCGCGCGTGCTATTGCTTCATCAGTCAATTCGCGCAAGTCACGTTCGTACCATTCTCCTATTTTTGTGTTTCCAACACCTATAATTGAAATGTCTTTCATTTTTCTATCATCTCTTTTAGCGTAATTTTATTTTACCACGATGCTTCGCATAGAGTGAGTAATCGAGATAGGTTTTATTGTCAAGATAGTTCTGAACACTTGGAGCTTTGTCTCGTTGTTTCAATAATTCTTTTTTAACCGTAAGAATAAATGCATCACTTCCAGAACCTGACCCATATGAAACCATAAGAATCTTTTCTCCTGGTTTAGCAATGTCCAATACTGCTGCTAATCCTAACATAGAAGAAGCAGAATAAGTATTACCGATTTGTCGAACAACCAAGCTAGGTTCTACTTTTTCTTCAGGAAAGCCAAGAATTTTTGTTGTTGCTAAAGGAAACTTAGCATTTGGTTCATGAAAAATACAGTAATCATAATCGTCAGGTGTTGTATTTGTATGTTTCATGATATTTCGAGCAGCAGATATTACATGTTTATAATAAGCGGGTTTCCCTGTAAAGCGACCTCCATGTGATGGATATCTAGCTCCTTCTCGTCTCCAAAAATCAGGCGTATCAGTAGTAAAACTTTCCATATGATCAATAGAGGCGACAATATTTTCTCGACCAATTAACAGCGCACAAGCACCTGCACTTGCTGTATATTCCAAGGCATCACCGGGTCTTCCTTGGGAGCAATCAGCTCCAATAGCTAACCCATATTTTATCTCTTCACTTTTAACAAGTCCAAGACACATTTGAACGCCTGCTGTTCCTGCTTTGCATGCAAATTCTAAGTCAGCTGCGGTTGTTATTGGTGCAGCATTTATGGCTTCCGAGACAAATGTAGCCGTTGGTTTAACTGCGTAAGGATGACTTTCTGAACCGACATAAATAGCTTGAATGTCAGCCGGATCTACATTTACTCGTTTCATTGCATTTCTTGCAGCCTCGACAGAAATAGTAATTGTATCTTCATCCATATCTGGGACACTTTTCTCTTTTACGCCAAGAGAATTTTTAATTATTTCAGATGGTTGGCCCCAAACATGGGCTATATCTTCAATCTTAATACGGAATCGTGGTACATAAACACCATAACTAACGATTCCAACTTCTTGCTTTTTAGTCATTATTTGTATGACCTCGTATTCATTTACAGCTCTTCTGGGAAGCAATCACTTCTCAAGAAGAGCCTTTTCGGCTCAAGACGAATGTAAAACTCGTAAACGCAAAGAATATCCTAATGAGCTATTTATTAGTTTTGCCTTGAGAATAAATTTTATTCTAAAACAAAAGTGAATTCTGTTTTATTAGTAAGAAAAAAAGCAACTTTTTTTGTTTTATTTTTGGGTCATTTCAAAAGTCTTTTTTATGAGGTTTCCAATGGTAATTATGTTAATAATCGATTGACTTTTTTGGATATTAAGAAATCAATTAGCTTAAAAAATCATCTATTTGAAAAAGTCTTTCTTTGAAAAATAATAATTATTGAGGAAATGTTATATGAAAGGTAAAAAGCATTTTACGTTAATTCTTTTATTGATATTTATTCTGCCTATAAGTTTAGGACAAATAGCAACAAATATACCCGCAAAAGTATTTACAGAGCCAAAAACAACATATAATCCTGTCGTTAAAGCAACAAAAGATATAGATTTTGATTCTGATAAAATTCACGATCATTTAGAAAGTTTATTGAAAACAGATGACAAGGGAGAATTTCGGACTGTATTAGTCAATCTTAATCAACCATTGTCGGATAGTATTACTAATTCAATTAATTATTACGGTGGCGATATTCTATCTAGTTGGACCTTAACTTATGGAGCTGCTGTTCGAATTAGAAACAAAGATGTTCCATTATTAACAAATATTCATGCGGTGACATTAATAACAGAAAATTACAAATGTCATGCTTTATTGAGCAAGAGTACAAAACAAATGAATGTCCGCCCCTATGTTTGGGATGATCTTGGATTTACAGGCGACCCTTCACAGAGAATCGCTATAATTGATACTGGTGTGGATGATTCCCATCCAGACCTTAGTGGTAAAATAGCCCATTGGGAAGATTTTATTGGGAGTAGTTCCACAGCATCCGACCCTGGAGCACATGGGACTCATGTATCTTCCATCGCTGCAGGAACTGGAGATGCTCAGAATAATGCAGTTACTACAGAACTAGAAGTTTCAGGAACAACAAGTCTCGTTAACGCTGATCCAGATTATTGGTATGGATTAGCCGAAGTTGAAGTAGAGAATACTGATATAGTTACCATGGAAGTAAAATGGGATGATAAGGGGGGAAATAGTGCATCGGATACACTATATGTAGCTCTTGATCAAAACCAAGACGGTAGTATAGGTTCATCTGAAATAGAGTCCGGTGATTATAGTGAAGGGACAATTACTTATATTTCTGGAACGTTATCACCTGGCAAATACCTTGCCTTAATTGGAGATTTTGATGAAGAACTTTCCCAAGCGGCCATACAATATACAATTACTCGCCCAGCTGCAACTACAGATGATGGTTTTAACAAATATCAAGGTGTTGCTCCAGATGCTGAAATTGTCGCCTTGAAAGCATTAAATGATGAAGGATCAGGTACCTCCGTTTCAATGGAAAATGCCCTTGATTGGATAGCAGCAAATGGTGATACTTATGGAATTACAGTAGTTAGTATGTCATTAGGATTTGATTCCGTAGTTAGCTCAGTAGATCAAAAAGTGAATAATCTAGTTTCTTTGGGATATGTATGTGTAGCTGCTGCAGGTAATGGCTTTACTGAAGATCTTACAATTAAATCACCGGGAACAGCTGCTTCCGCCATAACAGTGGGAGCAATTAATGACAATGACCAAATTGCAATCTATTCATCAAATGGTGGTGCATATCTAAAACCAGACGTAGTTGCACCAGGCGGAGCTTATTCCTACTTTGGTGCTGGAGAAGACACCCATCTAATTGTAGCAGCTGATTCAAACGATGCCGATATTGTTTCTGTTAATAACAACTACTACTTTGAATCAGAAATGAATACTGATGACTATATCGCCTATCAAGGTACAAGTATGGCTACACCGCATATTGCTGGTCTTGCAGCATTGATTATTCAAGCTATGGGGACAGATTGGACACATACAGAAGCAGATGCTCTAAAAGTGAAGAATCTAATTTGTGGAACTGCAACTGAAGTAAATGCTGGAGAAGTCTATAAAGAGTACAATAATGTACCCACACTTGATCGGGGTGAAAGAGTGGATGATGTCGAAGGTTTTGGCAAAGCTCATGGTGACGCTGCTATTGATGCCTTAATTAAGGAATATATTGCAGGTACGAATGTTACTGCTAGTTTAAGTGATCAACCAACGGGTACACAATGTTGGGCTAGAAAAGTAGAACTACAAAAAAACATAATTTTTACGGCGGGTATTGAAATGGATGGGTCAGCTGATTTTGACCTTTATCTCTACGATCCCTCACAAGATATGACCGACTATATGGGGCACATTGAAAAAAGCACAACTGACGGAAATGGGTTACCGGAAAATATCGAATATACACCTTCAGAAGATATGGAGGCATATATCGTCATTAAGCAAGTTCAAGGCTCAGGATCTTTTACTCTCAGTGCTGAAGCAACAGCAACCGGGACACCAGACGAATCACAGTTCACTTTTCCCTTTGGAATTGGTTTTATAACTTTGATTGTTTTTAGTATTGCTGGTCTTGCTAGTATAGTTTTTATTTTAAAAGTAAAAAGAAGAAAGTAATTTCTTCTTATTTTTTTATTTTTAAAGAACAATTCAATTTTCACAAATTAGACTTGATTTTTTTATTAAATATTGAAAAAATAGCATTCAAATTCTTAAAATGATAAGAAAGATTTATTTTTGATTCTCTTAGCTTCTAAGAGAGGCTTAAAAACTCGGGAACTCATGAAGAATATTAATCACTATATAATTTTGTTAAAAATATATTAAATGCAATCGAAAATTAAAAAACTATGTGAGTGTACAGCACAACTATTGATAGTATTGACTGGAGTAATTTATTGTGGCAAAAAAAATTCTTTTAACTGAAAAGGGATTGACAATTAATGATATTTGGAATATTGTAAAAAACAATCATCAAGTAATATTAACAGACCCCATAAGAGAAAAAATCACCCTTGCAAGAAAAGCAATTGAAAAAGCGGTGAAAACAGGAACAAAGATTTACGGTATCACAACAGGTTTTGGGGCATTACGAGATATTGTAATACCAGAAAAAGATGCCACAAAATTACAAACAAATCTAATTAGAAGCCATTGTGTGGGAGTTGGAGAAGCAACTCCGGATGAAGTTGTTAAAGCAATGATGATTTTACGAGTGACAGCATTAACACGTGGATTCTCAGGTTGTAAATTAGAAACGATAGAACAGTTAATTGAAATGGTAAATAAGAATGCCTTACCAATTATTCCAATAAAAGGATCCGTGGGAGCAAGTGGTGATCTTGCCCCATTATCTCATATGGCTCTGACAATGATTGGGGAAGGAGAGAATAATCTGAAATTTAAAAATAAAATTTATGATGCTGTTGAAGGATTAAAAAAAGCTAAGATTAATCCCATTAAGTTATCTTATAAGGAAGGTTTGGCGTTAAATAATGGAGCGCAATTCTCAACAGGATTCAGTGTACTAAATATAAAACGAGCAGAAGTAATATTAAAAATTGCAATAGCTGCAGCAACTCTTTCTATGGAAGCTTTACTTGCTGCTAAACAGCAATTTGACCTTAGAATTCAGGAAGCAAGAAATCATCCAGGACAAATTGAAGTAGCTATGGAAATAAACCGACTATTGGAAGGAAGTAAATTCGTAAAAATTCATCAAGGATATTATCGATGCCAAAATAAGAATTGCGGTTACTATTTTGATAAAGAATTAGAGGGGGAAGCTTCTTTTGAAGAATTACCCGAAGGTTGGCTATGTCCTAATTGTGGAGCGAATAAAAAGAGTTTCAAAAAAATGACAAAGAAAATTCAAGATGATTATTGTATACGGTGCACACCGCAAGTTTTAGGACCAATACATGAAACAATTGCTTTTTGTAAACAAATCGTTCAAAGAGAGATTAATGCAGCAACAGATAATCCATTAATTCTTCTTAAAGAAAAAGAACCATTAACTTTCGATATTTATTCAGGAGGGAATTTTCACGGCGAACCAATAGCTTTAGCAATGGATTATCTAAGTATCGCTCTTGCAGAAATCGGTAGTATTTCTGAGCGACGGTCTGCTAAATTAATTGATAAAAATCGTAATGATGGCTTGGGAGCCTTTTTAGTGGATCCACAATCTGTCGGATTAAATAGTGGGTACATGATGCCACAATATACAGCTGCAGCCCTAACATCTGAAAATAAGGTTCTGGCATCTCCTGCGTCTGTTGATTCCATACCAACTTCAGCAGATGCAGAAGACCACGTGAGTATGAGTCCTATAGCGGCACGAAAAACTCGAAAAATACTTGGAAATCTACAAGATATAATAAGTATTGAAATGATGTTGGCAATACAAGGAATCGATATCCGATGTGAAATTCAACAAATTACACCGAAAAAAGCATTAGGAGAAAAAACATACAAGCTCTACTCTTATCTCCGAAAATTAGTGCCTAAATTAACGGAAGACAGAATTATTGAACCAGATATCAAACTTATTTCCGAAAAAATTACGTCAGGAGAAATTCTACAAGTACTAAAATAAGAAAAGATAATAGAAAAGTAAAAAATCAAAAGGAAATATTTATGTTAAGTTAATTAAACAACTTTTCAAAAAACTTTTATTAGCTGTAGGAGACATCAAAAATTACCATATAATTGCCGGGATATTTCAATGGTAGAATTCGGGTCTGTGGTATGTAAATGAGCACTACCTTTTATATGCAGAAAACCTGAGGCGGGAGTTCGATTCTCCCTCCTGGCACCATTTCTAATAAGCATTTTTAAAATAAGTTTTTGTGCCTAAATCATTCAGTAAATGTCCAGATTAAGGGAAATAATTAAAAAGTCGTGCTTTGGTTTTTTTCTTGGTGTGACTAACAGTGTGGGAATATATTCACTGTGAGTAAAAAACAAGTTATCTTTTTTTCTCTTACGTTACATTCCATTTTTATCTGTCTTAGTTCATACCCTCTTTTCAAGAAGATTTTAATTTTCATACTATCTCAAGTTAAAATGGGTGAAAAAAATGTCTCCAGAAAATAACAATAGACATATAGATAAACCAAGTGGTTTTCGAGATTTCTATCCGGAAGATTTCCAGAAAGTCAGATTTATTTTAGATACCATGCGTCGTATTTCACAAAAATTTGGGTATGTTGAGTACCATTCTCCTGCTGTTGAACTTCGTCAATTATTTGAGCTTAAATCCGGTGAGGATATCGTTGGTGAAATGTTTGAGCTGGTAAGTCGTAGTGATCAAGATCTTGTTTTAATACCTGAATTAACTCCTAGTCTCTCGCGGATGCTTGCTGAAATGCAATTAAAATACTCTAAGCCTATTCGCTGGTTTTCACTTCCTAAATGTTATCGTGATGAAACACTTCAAAGAGGGCGGGTTAAAGAATTTTGGCAATATAACATTGATATTTTAGGGGTTGAAGAAGTTTATGCCGATGCAGAAATAATTACCATTCTTGTTAAGGTTATAAATGAATGTGGTTTAACTAAAGACCAATTTGTTGTTTTGATAAATGACCGAGAATTTATGCAAGCCTATTTTGAAGCTATTGGTATTTCAGACTTTTTACGCTATTTCCGAGCTTTAGATAAAAAGGATAAAATTGTTCAAGAGAAAATTCAAGAAGTCCTAAAAGATGTTTATGATGAGGGGGAAGCGAGAAGTATCGCTATAACGATTCGTCATGCAACTGAATTAGATGAGTCTATTTTCGAGGCCATTCCTCGTATACATGAAACAGAAGCCATAGTTAGGGATTTTCCGAATTTCCGAAAGAAGGCTCTAGTCGAGAATTTCCAAAGTCTTGGTGCTACTCAAGGACAAGCTGAAAAATTGTATCAATTAGCTACTTTACGTGGTTCACCTACAAGCTTCTTGAAAAAAGCAGAAAAACTATTTCCGGAAAAAGAAGCTGCCAAGAAAGCTTTAGAGAATTTACGTCAATTAGCAATCTTACTAAAGGGAGCTGGAATAGCTGATTTCATCGAATATGATGGCAGTCTCGCTCGAGGTTTAGATTATTATACGGGGATAATTTTTGAGGCTTGGAGTCGTGATAAGCTTCTCCCTCGTGCTATTGCGGGTGGTGGAAGATATGATGACCTTGTTTCCACATTAGGTGGTCAACCTCTACCGGGAACAGGTTTTGGTTTTGGGGATACAGTCCTTTTGGAACTGTTAGAGGAATTTAAGGTAAAAATCCCTGAAGAAGCTAATTGTGATATTTATATTGCTCCTATCAAAATTTTGGATTCCAAAATTATCCTTGATCTTGCTATGTCTCTTCGAGAAGAAGGATTCAGAGTTATACAGAACTCCTTCGATTGGAAAATCAAACGTCATTTTGAAAATGCAGAGAAACAAGGAGTCAAATGGATGATTATCATTGGTAAAAAGGATCTATCCAATAATCAACTTACGTTACGTAATATTATTTCAGGTGAACAAGAGAAAATCCCTCTTGATAAAGCAGTTTCCTCTCTAAAAGAAAGAATAAAATAAGATACTTGATAACTTACTAATTTAATTGAATGAGGTAACGGAATGCATAATCAAAAATCTCAGAAAAACATCAAATCAATGATCATAGTAGCAATTGTTGTTTCACTCCTATTGATTTTAAAAATCACTGTAGGACTCATTAGTAATTCATCTGCTCTCCTATCCGACGCTGTTCATTCCGTTATGGATTTAGTTGTAGCAATTGTATCTATAATTGGATTATTAATTTCAAGAAAAAAGCCTACAGAGAAATTCTCTTATGGGTTTTATAAGATTGAAAACATAATCACCCTACTCATTTCTTTTGTTATTTTTGCAAGCGCGGGAGAATTAATATATGAGGGAATAAAGAGAATTCTTTCTCCTCCAGAATTGAATATTCCATATTTAGCAATAGGGAGTGCAGCTATTAGCTCTATTGCATCTCTTTTACTTGGCTTATATCTTTTAAAAGTTGGTCGCACAAGTAATTCACCTACCTTAAAATCAAATGCTAAAGATAAACTTACTGATACAGTAACATCTTTGATTGTTTTATCAGCAATTGTGAGTAGTTTCTTTGATATACCCTATTTTGAGGGAATCGTTACTATTCTCATTTCCCTTATTACTATTTTTGTAGGCATAACTATTGCTAAAGAAGCTATATATGCATTATTAGACATAACAGATGAAGAATTAATCAAAAAAGTAGGGGAAGTAATTAGTAAAAATGAAAATGTGAAAAATTATTCCAAGGTCCGTATGAGACAAGCTGGTGGTTACTATTTTGGTGATTGCGAAATTCGTGTTGATTCATCCTTAAATATAGAAGAAGCGCATGACATTTCCGAAAAAATTAAAGAAGAGATTAAAGAAGCAATTCCACAAACTATTTCCTTTGTAGTTCATACTGAACCAGAAAAGAAAGATCAGATTATTGCTCTTTTTCCTATAAAAGAAGATCAAGGTTTAGACTCTCCTCTAGCTGAGCATTTTGGTCGCGCCCCAAAGATTTTGATTGTTGAAATTAACAAAAAAACTCAAGAGAGGAATCTTGTGAACGTTTTGGATAACCCATTTGTTGAACGAAAAAGACTTGCTGGATTAGCACTTATTAGATTAATTGATCACCAAAAAGTAAATGCATTAATAACAAAAAATATCGGAGAAATTGTTTTTTATAAACTTAAAGGAGAAAATATCGATATCTATGAAGGTTCTTGTAAAAGCGTAAAAGAATGTCTTGATGATTTTAGAAATAATAAATTATCAATACTTCTTGAACCTACAAAAATCAAAGAAATAAATGATGAACCAGAAGATTAAAATTTATTGTAATAAAAGGAAAAAACCATTAGAAGTTTAAATAGAGAAATAAACTAACACTTTTAACAAGAATCTTTATTTTTAAGATAGTAATAAAAGGATAAAATATACAAAAAAAGGTCACTATTTTCTAATTTTCATGAGAAAACATAACTAGTGAAAAATAGAAAGCAACCCAAAAATTCATAGAATAGTAAGTAGAATTAAAAATAGAAAAATAATAACCTACTTACATCAAGTGACTGTACAGTAATAAAATATAGGAGTCTGAAAAATTGCCAGACGAGGAATTATTTATTGAATGTAAAGATCTGATTAAAATTTATGCCGATGAAGAAAATCGCATCAGAGTTCCAGCACTTCGTGGTTTAGAAATGAAAGTATATAAAGGGGAAATCTCTCTTATTGTTGGGCCAAGTGGTTCAGGCAAATCAACTCTTTTGAATATTCTTGCAGGGAACATTTCCCCTTCTGCAGGGTTGGTGAAAGTAGGGGATACAGATATCGCTAAATTTACTCGTGCTGAGATGGTTGATTATCGACGGCAACATGTTGGAGTAGTTTGGCAATTACCGCAAATGAATCTTGTATGGGAGCTCTCTGCCTCTCAAAATATTCAAGTCCCAATGCGTATCCTTGGTATCCCTCGTGAAAAACGTTTGAAGCGAACAAAAGAATTACTTGAAGAAGTAGAACTTCTTGATCGTGCACATCATAAACCCACTCAATTATCTGGTGGCGAGATTCAACGAATTTCATTAGCAGTTGCTTTAGCAAATAAACCAGAAATGGTCGTTTTGGATGAACCTACTGGTGAACTTGATTCTCAAACATCACAGAAAATTATTAATTATTTAGAAAAACTCAATGAAGACTTAGGCGTTACTATGATTTTAGCTACCCACGATAGAAGATTAATAGCGAGAGGTTATCGAACACTGCTTCTTGTTGATGGTAGAATTACTAGTGTTCGCCGTGGTTTTGTTAAAAATGACGAAATACCTGTCTTTGTTGATGAATTTGGGGCTTTACAGTTACCATTGAATTTAAGAGAAAAATTCCAGTCTCGTGAAGATGTAACTTTAAGCAAACTGGATTCCGAACATTATGAAATTCATATTCCTAACAAATAGGAAGCTCTTTTTTTAATGATAACTTATTTTCTGCATTCTTTCCTAGGATGGGGTGTTTATAACAGATTTTGCTTATAGCTGACTAAATGTCTGGTATATCTAAAATTAGTATTAGTGTAGCTATAAGGATGATTTAAAATGGGTTTTTTAGCAAGATTATTTGGTAGAATGGAAAAGAAAGCAAATATTGTAATGTGTGGATTAGATAATGCTGGAAAGACGTCAATTCTTAACTATCTTAAAAAGGGAGAAATTGATAGCACAATTGCTACAATGGGAATTAATCATGAAAAATTCAAACTTGGGCGTTTAAATTTATCCGTTATGGATTTAGGAGGGCAATTTGCCTTCCGTCAATTTTGGCCTACTTATGTAAAACAGGCTGACATACTTATTTTTGTTATCGATGCTCATGATATTAAGCGATTATCTCTTGCAAAAGAAATATTTTTCAACACTATACAACATTCTAAGAACAATGATGTACCCATATTAATTTTAGCCACAAAACAAGATTTACCAAATACTTGTTCCTTAGCACATTTAATTAAGTATTTCCAATTAACTTCTATTTTAAATAAATCAATACATATCCAAAAGACAAGTGCAAAAACTGGTTTGGGTATAGTTGAAGCTTTTCAATGGATATATGATCAAGTAATGGAAAAACAATCCCGACAAAAGAGAACAAGTATACCTTCCATTGCTTCACCTCGACCAATATAGGCTTATATTTCAAATTCTAATCTAAAAACTGTTTTTTTCCGCTAATAACAAAATTCTTAATTAAGTAAAGGCATAAAGTAAATATTATTGTAGTTTCCTTGATTACATGTGTTATATATTACGGATGGAAAAATATAATGAGTAATTTAGAGTCTGGTAAAGCAAGTATTCTAAAATTTGTCCCCAAAGAAAAAATAAAGCTTCGAGAGTATCTCCAACAAGTCGGGTTAGAGAGGATTGATAAACATACTATATTAGTAAATGGGAGAAAAACCTCTATTGAAGATTTTGTTGAGAAAAACGATGAAATTATAGTCTTACCCATTCTCAGGGGTGGCTGAAAAGAGTATAAACAAAGTATTACCTTCACGATTTTCTTTTACAAGAATGGATAAGATTAATCTTTTATTAGGTATCGGAATAGAAAAACCGCAATAACAATTAATGCTAATCCTATTACACCAAAAAGTAAATCATACCAATCATAAACTCCTCTTTCACCAAATGTTTTGAATAACGCCATAAAAACCACTATTGGTCCAACAAAAATAAAAGTCATACTAAAAGTCATTGCAACTGACATTTTGAAAGCAACCCATCCAAAACCAGGTGCTATGGATTTACTTGCAGGTCTTTTTTCTTCTCTTAAACGCAGCTCTGATTTTTCTTTGGCTTCAATAGTAGCTCGGTTTTCCATAATCTCTTGTTCTTTCATACTTAAAATTAATTCATCTTGTTCTTTTTTTGTTAAGCTAGCAAAATCTATTGATTCATTTTCTTGAGAATTCTCTGAAGAGGTTTTTTTACGTTTATCAGTAGACATGGAAACAACCATTTTATACAATGAATAAATTATTAAAAATAGAAGTTATAATTTTATTTAATAATCGGAAAATTACTCTTACGAATAATAATATTATCTATATAATTGTACTATTACACGAAATAAAAAAATCAAAAAAATAGCTATTTATTATAAATGGATGTCTTTTAAAATGAAAATAGTCCCCGATACCAGTGTTATCATTTCTCATCAAATTGTTTCCGAAGTTCTCAAATTAAAATCCAAAATTACGGAAATTATTATTCCACAAATTGTAATAAGTGAAATTGAAAATATGGCAAACAATCATAAAGCAAAAGGATTCCAGGGATTAGATGGATTAAAGGATTTACGTTTTGAATGCAATCGTTTAGATATTCCTATAACACTTGCTGGTGAAAGACCTACATTAGATGAGATTAGATTAGCCAGTTCCGGTGAATTAGATGCTTTAATACGTGATGTCGCGCGTTTAAATGATGCTGTTCTCTATACTTCTGATAAAATCTTATTATCTATGTGTGAAATTGAAGGAATAAAATCTGAGTATTTAAAACAACATCCCCCTAAAAAACCACCAATAAAAAAAATCCACGAATATTTCGACGAGCATACCATGTCTGTACATCTCCGTGAAAAAATGGTGCCTCTTGCAAAGAAAGGGCAACCAGGAAATTGGAAATTGAAAAATATTGGTAATAAAGTTTTGACTAACGAAGACTTAGACAATACAATTTCCGATATTCTTACAACAGCTAGGACATCTCCAGATTGTTTTATTGAAATGGATGAACCAGGAGCAAAAGTTATCCAATTAGGAGCTATGAGAGTTGTTATTGCAACTCCTCCTTTTTCTGATGCCCTTGAGATAACCGCCGTTCAACCTATTACTCAGTTAGAATTACAAGACTATGATATTTCCGATAAATTATTTAAGCGATTAAAAGATAGAGCTGAAGGAATTTTAATTGCAGGTTCACCTGGTGCTGGAAAATCAACCTTTGCTCAAGCTCTAGCTAATTTTTATGCTTCATTAGAAAGAACTATAAAAACTATTGAAAAACCCAGAGATCTTCAAGTAGGACCCGAAGTCTCCCAATATACAGGTCTATCGGGCGATTTTAGAAAAACAGCCGATATTATGCTATTAATTCGCCCTGATTTTGTTATTTTTGATGAGCTTCGAAAAACTGACGATTTCAAAGCATTTGGTGATATGCGTTTAGCTGGTATTGGTCTGGTGGGAGTGATTCATTCCACAAAAGCAATTGAAGCAATTCAAAGATTTATTGGACGAATTGATTTAGGAATGATTCCTAGTATTTTAGATACGGTAATCTTTATCGAAGGTGGAGATATTACCGATGTTTTAGAGCTTAGAATGACTGTAAAAACACCTATTGGAATGACAGAACGAGATTTAGCTCGACCAGTTATAGAAGTCTTAGATTTTGAATCAAATACATTAAGATATGATATTTTCGTTTTCGGAGAACAAGTATCTGTTATACCTATTGAGTCTGCTAAAAAGAAAATGAAAAACTTACTACCTGAACGAAAGAAAAGTGAAATAAAGAAAACAATACGGCAATTCACATCTGTAAAGAATATGAAGATTGTTCCTATTCGAAAAAATAGAATTCGTGTAGAGGTACCATCTCACCTCATCCCAAAAGTAATAGGTCGTAAAGGAAAAACAATCGCTGAATTAGAAAATCGTATTGGTTTTCAAATCGATGTTCAACCACTTGATCCGCGAGATATGTTGGAAGAAAAACAAACATCGCAACAAGAAGGTCAATATAAAGTACCGATTGATATCCGATTTACAAAAAGCCATTTAATTCTCAGCATTCCGAAAATTGAGAAAGGAGCAAATATTGAAGCTTTCTCATCAAAAGGAGTGCTATTTTCTGGCTCAATAGGAAAACGAGGAAATATAAAGATTGACCGCGCAACCTCGATCGCTAAGAAAATCATTAAAGAGATAAATAGAGGAGAAACAATTTACGCAAGAAAAATTTGAATTAATCATTCTTTTTTTCTAATATTTCAACACCCGATTGCTTACCATTTATAACTTTAGTAATAAGATAATTAGGAAAGAGCCCATTTTCCATCACACCTGGTATGTTATTAAGGATTTTTTCTAATTCTCTAGGATTTTTTATCGTATTAAATGTTGTATCCCAAATAATATTTCCATTATCGGTAATAGTTGGACCTAATTTATTTGATGCTTTCCTTAACTGAGGTTTACCGGAAAGTGATTTTAATTTTTTTTCAACATATTGTATTGCTAATGGAAAAACTTCGACGGGAATAGGAAAAGAATCATCAAAATTCTTAACCTTTTTTGTTTGATCAATAATAATAATAACTTCCTTAGCAGCAGCGATGTTTATTTTTTCTCGTAAAAGTGCTGCCCCCCCACCTTTTATAAGGTTTAATTCGGAATCAACACGATCAGCTCCATCAATAACTAAGTCTATTTGTGGATATTGATTAAGAGTACCAACATGTAATCCATTTTTAATAAGCATCTGTTCCGTATCATAAGAACTAGGAATGTTAATGAGAGAAGAAGAATCGATTGCTGATTGTTTCAAAGCATCAATAAATTCCTTTATAGTTGATCCACTCCCAATTCCTAAAATCATTCCATCCTGTACAAAATCCAATGCTTTTTCTGCTGCCTTTCTTTTTAAAGCTATTTTGTTTTTTGTCATTAAAATACCCTAAAAATACAACTGATTTAATCATTTAAATAATGTTTGAAGTTCATAATATGAAACATCACCTAAACGATCAACACAAGCTATCAATAATTTTTTCTTGAGACTTTGACTTTGAATTACCATATCATCGAGTGTTTTCAATTTTATTGTTTTCCTTTCAGCTAATGGACAGATCAAAATTTTTGCGATGTCTTTTCCAATTTTTGCCCCACGTGGATATAAACGATATTTTATTAATTCACTTATGCCTCTTCCAACAATATAACCTCGATTTCTTAAATCTTTGAAAACCAAATAATTCTCCCAAAAACTTTCTTCACGCTTAGAAAAAATTCTTGCGCAGTCATTAACTTCTAGTTGATTAATATCCTCATCCACTATAATAATAACTCCTCTTTCAAGTAAATGTAATGCTTCATCATAATTTAAGGAAAGAGTTTTATCATCTTGTAATAAGCCATAAAAACCATTATCATATATGATTCTTGCATCTTGATGATCTTCTATATAAACATCATTTTTTCTCAGAACAGCAATTATTGCATCCATTTTTTCTTTTAATTGTTGCTTTTTTTCAGCAATTTTGTTTTTTTGTGAGGAGTTTTTTGAGGGGGGACCCATGGATAGTCTTTTCTCCAAATAGATTGTTTTATTAATCCATAATTTCTGTCGATTTTAAACTTCTAGCTACTTTTAAACAATTAGTTAGCTTAGTGTAATTCTAAGATATATCTCCTTCTAAATTTCTTATCAGATCTCGTAATTCAGCTGCTTTTTCAAATTCTAATTTTTGTGCAGCTTCATGCATCTGTTCCTTTAATTCTATAACAATTAATGCAAGCTCACTTTCATCTTTTTCTTTAAGAGCATCAAGTTTTCTTC
>JAYEJY010000326.1:0-6607 GCA_034660795.1 Promethearchaeati archaeon
AGCTTGTCCGAAGGATTGAGGCCATTTTCCACTACAAAAATATTCATCAATTTTTTCATATTCTTAAAATCGAAGAAAAACAATTTGAGAAATTAGTGAATAAACTGGAAGAAATTGATCCTATTGAAAATTTTGAGAATTTTTTGAATTTTCAGAAATAGGAATTCAAGATTATATAGAGAAAAATTTTCAAAAACTTGGATTAGATATTAAAAAAATAATTAGGGAATATGATAATAATGTTGGTTCAGCAGATTTCATTTGTTATGATAAAAAAAACAATATAATAATTATTGAAGTAAAAATTGGAACAGCTAATGATTCTGCAGTAGGTCAGTTATTAGGTTATATGAAATCACTAAGAGAATCAAAGAAAAATTCTGTGAAAGGTATTTTAGTAGCAGAAGAATTTACAAAACGCGTTAAACAAGCTATTAAATCAGATGATATAGAACTAATAAAATTTGTACCCAAAATAGAATTTGAAAAGGTTGAATTTTAATAGTATTTTATCATGTAAATTGATTAGTATATCATAAAAAATTAATGATTTTAAAAAATGAAAATTAAAGCTTATATCAATAAAAGATTCATGCTAACATAATAGTAATCCATCAAGCTATTGCAATTATTTCTTACATGATTTTACAACAAATAAATTCTTAGTAAAATTAAAGATTTCAATTTAGACTGAGATCTTATGTTAATATTCATAGATTTTTAAAGCAAGAAAACTAACATAAACCCAGTATGGATGACCTTTTATCAAAAACGGCGTATATTTGGGGGTTAACTTGCCCTCGTTATCTATGGTTGCAGAAGCATCACCCGGAGAAGCTTCGCAAGCTTTCGGTAGCTGAACAATTCGATATCCAGCAAGGGAAAGAAGTGGGGCTTGTTGCTCAGAAGTTATTCCCTACTGGTCTTACTGTTCCCTCGGAATCGATTCCTGAGAATGTCCACCGCACTACCGACCTATTAGCTACTCATCAACCTCTTTTTGAGGCCGGGTTTCTTTTTGATCATTGTTATGCCCGGGTGGATATCCTTGTTCCTCAGGATAATGGTTGGGCTATCCTTGAAGTGAAATCAAGTAATCGTGTGAAGGATAAGCATCTTCATGATGTTTCTTTCCAACGGTTTGTTATTGAATCGCAAGGGTTACCAGTCAATAATTGTTTTCTTGTACATTTGAATAGAGACTATACAAGAAACGGGGCTCTTGATCTCGACCAATTATTTATCAAAGAGAATATTACTGAGGTTGTTTCTCCTCTTACCAAAACTGTCCCCGATAAAGTTGACCGTTTACGTTCCCTTCTCTCCTCTGATACTCCTCCTCAGGAACTCGCCTTACTTCATGACCGCGACATTTCTTCCCGTAGTCATAATTGTTTAACGGATGGGTGTCTTGAGTTACCTGCTAACAATGTTTTTTGTTTACGTGGGCGTAAGCAAATTGCGTGCGACTTATTTAAACAAGGTCTTACCACTATTGCCGAGATCCCCGCTGATTACCCCTTACTACCTAAGCAGCAAATTCAGCGAGAGTGTGTTCTTAGTGGTGAACCTTTTATTGCCCCGGATAACATTGCCCGGTTTCTCGACAGGCTTCGTTACCCGCTTTATTATCTCGACTTTGAAACTTTTGCCACCGCTATTCCTCTGTTTGATGGCTTGCATCCTCACGCTAAGGTCCCGTTTCAATTTTCCTTACATGTTGTCGAGGAAGAAGGTTCGGACCCCAACCATGTTGCCTTCCTTCATGATAGCAGCGGTGATCCCCGGGAGCCTTTCTTACAAGCATTAGAACAAGTCCTCGGGCAAACCGGCAGTATTATTGTCTATTACAAAAGTTTTGAATGTAACCGTTTGAAGGAACTTGCTGAACAGTTTCCCGCCTACCAAAAGTGGGTCACTAACACAATTTCCCGTGTGGTTGATTTATATGTCCCGTTCAAAAATTTCTGGTATTATCATCCCCAGCAACAAGGCAGCGCATCGATCAAAGCTGTATATGCAGCGATGACTGACCAATCATATACTGATTTACCCATTCGTGATGGCCGTACTGCTCACGTGGAATTTTTCCGTATTACGCATACTGATTGCTGTCCGGAAGAAATCGCCAGGGTGCGACAACATTTACTTGAGTATTGTAAATTGGATACCTTAGCCCAAGTAGAAATAGTCCAGAAACTGAGAGACTTAACCACTTAATTTGTATGCGCTTTTTTTGTTGCCTTGCACAGTTTTTCTAGCAATAAAAGACTCTCCCTGTCATGAATACTCTTGCTATTACTTCTTGCTTCTTTTTTGCAGCTTTTTTCTCCCTCCATTTTCTTTTCGGGAGCAATAAATAAATAAATAGCTTTAGAAGACAAAGTATCTTTGGAGATGGTTGCAATGGACACTACAAATTTTTGCCCTCATTGTGGCGTCGCTCTTTCAGAAAATGTTGATTTATGTCCTGATTGTGGCACTAATCTACGCTCAACTACCCAAGAGCAACCCCACACAACGCAACCTGATAAACCTCTTACAAGTGCAGCCTCTAAAAAATCGAAGAGGTTCTTCTCCCATGATCTTTGCCTCCGGTTTGCTTTCTTCGGGTTATTTATCGGAATGTTAACCACCAGTGTTTTTTCGTGGTTAACTTATCGAGATGGCGTTTTTTTACCAGCGATTTTTTTGACAATTAGTGTTTGTGGTGTTGTTTTATCAGCGCTTGGTATCAAGGGCAATGTTATTCTTGGAATTCTGAGTTTATTGCTTTGTCTTTTCGGTGTTTTCACGCAAGTCATAGCTCTTATGTGGCTTATTGGGTCTTTCTAGAATAATCCTAGTGCTCCAACCGGTATGAAAAACGATGCTATAATGCCACCAACTAAAAGGACACAACCAATTATGGATAACACTAATGCAACAGTGTTTTTCTTGCTTTCGCCATTAATTTTCCTTGCGTTTAGCACTACTGGCAGAGCTAATAGACTCGCGACGATAAATATCCCCGAAAAAATGCCGACAAGTGATAAGGTTAATGCCAGGTTCGATTCCCTTTTTCTTTTCATCTCGGTCAGTTTTTCTTCTTTCGTCGGTTTTTCTCCAGCGTCATCGAGTGCGATCCAGTCTACATTATAAAAATTCCGTTCGACATCTATTTGTCCTTTCTGCCACCATTTTATTTCTTCTTCTTCAGCCTCTTGCTTTTTCACCGGGACTATTGTATAGATTAATGTTCTGATAAACCATTTTAATGACCCTATATATCTTATTTTTTCCCAGCCCCAGAGGAGTAGTGAAAACACGATGAGTGTTATGACAAGCGTTAGAATTGTTCCACCCCAGAGCAGTCTTTTATACGCTTGTTGTGTTATCAATAAGGAAGTTACACAAAAAACGATGTTATAGATCCATTGATTATTGTAGTTTGAAAAGGCTACAACGCCATATCTTCGGATAGTCTTCGTGTACTTAGCGTATTCGTCTCCTTTTCCTCTGAACTCAATGAATCTAAATAGGAACATTAACAGCATTATTCCGAACCCTGTTAGTGCTGAGAATTGTGCTAACCACGAAAATGGCGGGATATCGACAGTTACACCCGGATAGATTTCCCCTGCTGCATCAGGTGCCCAGTGACGGTGGAAGGAGATCAATTTGTAAAAGGCTATTGTTACGTCGAAACTATCAACTGATCCGTAATCCCCTGCCATTATCTGCATGAGGATAAACACAATTCCTATCATGCCAGCTATAAACATCCCCAAACCTACAAGGAATATCTTTTTGGGGAATTCCTTGGATATCTTTTCTTTTGGCTGGGAGATGATTATTCCGATAATACTTCCAAAAAAGGAGACGGCGAGATACGGAAAGATTGGTTCCACTGGTGCTGCTAACGGAGCTAAGAAAGGTGCTCGGAGTAAATGCCAAAAGCTCTCGTAGCCTATCCATGGTTGAAAAATATCATGACCATTGGGGTACTCTCCAAATGGGTAACCTGGTACCATAAGATCTACTAAATCCCAAACTGGCTGGGTTAACCCTATAACCAGTACAATCAGCACAGCATAAGAAATGACCATTCTTTTAGTATTCTTCCAATTGTCTTTCAATGACAGTGCGCCTTGCACAAGCCCGTTAATGATCATACACCATGCGATTGTATGGACTGTTTCAAAGGTATTCCATCGCCATAACATTATTTGCCAATTGGTAGCTGCAGGATTATTCAGGTTTTTGAAAAAAGAGCCTACTACTCCATGATAGCCTATTACTGCTTCACTTAGCATGGCAAAGATGAGTAAAATGATTCCACCTATGACTTGTTTTAAGACAATCTTTTTGATTGATTGACCGTTATGTAATCGTCGATAGATGCTAACCATGTTGCCAGTGGCAGAAATCAATAAGAAGAACCCGGCTAGGCCACCTAGAAAGGGAAGGATAAGCAATGCTATGAGATTAAATAATGGTATGCTATTAAAATCTGCTAGCAGAGTATCTATATCTAAGACATCACTAACGATATGTAAAATAAGCATAAATAATATCGCTAACCCTCGACCAATGTCAAGGGTCAAAAACCGTTTAGATTGTTTTTGAATACCTTCTTCTGGTGCTATAACCGCTGACATTTAATCACAATTGGATTTTTATTAACTTCAATGTCTTTTGTTTGTGATTTTATAAATATATCCCAATATTCAACAAAAAATGAATATTTCAACAATTTTTTCAACTTGTTAGGTTGTGATATTGTAGCTCTCCAATAACCTGATCCTTTCCTATGATATAGTATAGTATCTCTCCTATATCACAGGTCAGTGAATATTCTTTTTCAAAATAATTCAAAAGGGTGTGTAAATCCTTTTGTAAGATTTTCATCGACTGCTTTTTGTTTGACGTAAATTGCATATGATAAAGGCTCATATCTATTGCTTGGGGAAAATCAATGAGGACTGGTTGTTGATTATGTATGAGGATATTGTATTCTGATAGGTCTCCATGAATGAGTTTTGCATCAGTATACATGATTTTTACTTGTTCGATTAACTCATCCAGGACAGCTAATGGATCCTCCAGCGTTGCTTTTCGTAATTGTGGTGCTGGTTCCCAACCCGAGCCAATAAAACGCATTAATATAACATTATTTATCTGTCTCGCTGGTGTGGGAACACGTACACCTGCCTTATATGCTCGAGTTAAATGGTAATATTCTCGAGCAGCGATAGCTGCAGCGCGTAATTGGGGATTCCCTTTACTTCTGTTGTGGCATGTTTGCTGATGCCGAAATGCTTTCAGTATCAGGGGAGCACCTTGTAGGTGAGCGATATAGATTGATGCTTCTTTACCGGCGTTTACTTCTGCTACTAGGTCGGTTATCAATCCTGTTTGCTGGAGTTCTTTCTGGAGTAACGCGTAGGTTATTTCACTGGTATGCAAGGGCATGAACCCCGGATCGAAGGTTTTCCGGTCGAATTTACTTATCGCTTTTTTTGGCGCTCTTTGTGCTTGTCGTTTGATGCGTTCAATACCATCTATTTTTTGGTTGATTTTTACTCGTTCCGCGTGTTGCAAGTCTTCCACTCGCAGCTGATCTTCTTGTAGTTTCTTATGCTCATTAGTCGTTTTCTCTTCTTCAAATCCTTCCCGGAATGGGTTTTTCGGATTTTCTCTTGTTTTTATTTGCTTTTTTTTCTTGTTCATTTTTTCTTAACCTCAAGTAACTTTGGAAGGCTAAGAGCGATTACTAACAATAAAAATCGTTATTTGCAACTAGTTATTCAGAAAATGAAATGAATGGTTTATTGTAAAGGAAATTCAATAATAATTTGGTAAGAAAAAGTAAGTGAAATATCTCCCTAGGGGGTTTTCATTTGTTTCTTAGCGGTACATTATTGAAAACGTTCTTTGCAAATTCAAGTATTACTTCATTCATTTTCAACATGCACCTCCTAAGTTACTATTATTTTCACGGTATTCGTTACTTAATAAACATTTTGAAAAAAAATGGAAAAATTGGAGTTAGATATTAACTCCTTTATTGAAAATTTTTTTACATAACCATTATATTATTTCCAGAAGAGGTTTTGTTTTTGTCGTTGTAGTTATTGAGGAAACTTTTTGTTCAATTGGATCATCAAATATATTATCTTCAGCATCAGTTGATTTAGTATTTATTTCAGGGAGTTGCAATGGTATTACAATATATGGTTGTAAATCTAAGAATGCATCATATTCTTTTGGTAAGTAGATATTAAATGGTTCAACACTGGACAGAACTTTTAGTTCAGCTATAACATAGTATTCTTCAGAGCAAGTTAGTTTACCTTTGATAAACCCTATTAATCCAATACTTCCTAATAAATAAACTTCTTCTTTCTTTCTTACCGTTCTAGTGTGTGTAGGTATTGAACCTATATGGTCATAATTTGCATAATCCGTTTTGATATAGTCTAATCCTGAATCTCTTGGGTTTTGGGGAATTTCATTGTATTCCTCTATATATCTACTTTCTGTATAATGTTGATATTCTGTGCGTAGGTGTTTCAAGTCAGTTAGAAATTTGAATAAAGGTTCATTATAATCCGGAACAATGACT
>JAYEJY010000327.1:0-6590 GCA_034660795.1 Promethearchaeati archaeon
TAACCGGATTTGTAGGAACTCTTATTGGCATAACACTTTGTAAGGATAATCTTTCCAATAAAGCAATGCTCTATTGCTCTTTGGCTGGTTTTCTCTCAATAGTTACAGGTGTTTTGATGATTATTTTTGGTGCACCATTTACAACTCTCGAAGATTTTACCGCTTTATCTAATTACTTCCTAAAATTAGGGGGACAAGTGCTTCTTGTCTGCTTAACACTTTATTTCATAGAATTTAAGGGAAGAGCTATGAGATTTGGAAATAATTTTCTAGTGAAATTTTTCAGGAGATGGGGGATTATTTCGTTAACGATTTATATTTTACAAATTTTCGAATATTTTCCACGTCTTATACTCCAACTTTTATTTGGGTCTGTTGCTAACGTGAATTTCATTCAAAATGCCATTTATGGTCGTGGGCAAGAATGGGGGGTAATTTTTGTAACCTATTTTACGATGCTCTGGTTCTATTTCCTAATTTTAACCTGGGGTAAAATACAGTATATTGGTTCTTTTGAATGGGGTATACTTAAACTCCAAGAGAAACTTTTTCATACAAAATCCCGTCGAATTCAACCTGAAATTTTACTAAATGACGTACAATGGATTAATTTTTCACAAGAAATCCAACCTTCAGCTAAAACAAAGACTACAGTTCATGTTCCTTAATAATATCTTATTAGGAAAAAGATTAAATGAATTAAAATTTCCGGAAAAGGGAGATTTTATATTTCTTTGATAGAATTAATAACACTTGAAAATCAAATTAAAGTTTTTGGATGAAAAAAATTAAACCCGCAGATACCATAGACAAAGGTAAAAGGATCCCCCATGTGATAAACATTCTTCTAAATGTTCCACTACGCGGTTTAATCCCACGCATACGAGAAGAACCTAAAATTGAAAAAACCAATATTTGAGCACTTGAAACATGAATACCAAGGATGGTTGTTACCAATATTAATAATGAAGAAGCAATTTCTATAGCAGTGGTTTCACTTGGACGAATGTCTCCCATAGATTCTCCAATCTCTATTATGAGAGAACGTCCAAAAATAACAAATCCTAAAAGATAAGCAAAGGCAACGGCAAAAATCATAATCCATAATGTTCGATTCGAAATAAAATCTCCTTCATTTAATCCATACATCATTCCCAAAGCATTTCCACTTTGATTACCAGCAGTACTAATTTGATTGAGAGCGACAAAAAAAATCAGAAAATAACGAAAACTATTCTCTTGCTTTTCCATTTTTATTAAACCAGTAACTCGACCGTGAAAAACTTTTTGAATAAAATATTCAGCAAGTAATGAAATCAAATATGCACCAATCGGTCCAACAATCCATCCTATGAGAACGATGATAATTTTTGAAACATTTATCAAATCTAAGAAATTATGTGGAGTGGTTAAATCCTCAACTAATAATACACCGACAATAGAACCTACTACTGTCTGATTGAGGGAGATAGGTACTTTCGTAAAAGCTCCAATTAATAACCAGCTTATTGCTGTAAAAAGAACACTTACCATCATTTGTCGAGAATATTCAACATTTTCTGAGAGGATAGTTATTCCAAGTGTTTCACCGACCGGTGAAGACATCAATATGCTTCCCAAAAAAATCAATAAGCCATCAATTATGACGGTTTTTCGAATGCTTAATGAGCTACTCCCTAAAACCGTAGACATTGTTTCTTCTTGAGCACCGATACTAAATGCTAATAATAAATTAAGTATTAGCATTATAATAACATAGTACATCACTGCTCAATTCACCTTTTAAGAGGGGTTAATATTTGAAATAAATTAATTGAATTATGGGCAATATAACACTCCTATTTAAAGAGTATATTTTAAAATCAATTCACGTGCACCATAACCAAATCGTACCATTATCATGATAATTTTTTTCAAATTGCGCATTATGATTTCATAATATATTATATTTTCCGGTTTTAGATTTGTTTTATATATGGCTTTTAAAAATTTTAATTCATAATCCCACAATTTTCTTTGCAGATTATGGAGTTCCCAAATAGTTGTTTTGGCTTCTTCAAAATCATATAGAAGATTGTTAACTAAATTTTTTATTAATTTGCCACTTTGCCGTAAGAAAGGTACTCCTGATAATAGAATATCAGAAACGGCCTTATTTATTTCAGGATGATGAGCTTCAAAACGACGAATCACGAAATAAGCAAAATCACCAATTTCGGTAAGCTGACTAATCATATATTGACGATCCTCCCGAGAGAAGGTCATGACTTCCCGGGAATATATCTCATCAACGATATCGTTATAATTTTGATGGAGCTTCTCTTCTAATCTTATAGAAAGTTTAGCGTATTCATCAATTTTTATTAAATTATTATTACAAAAAGCTTTTATTGCAAGGGCTAAATTATCCATGAGTTTATAGGTATTATCAGCTGCTTCATCGAAATATTGAAAGATTTTTGGTTTAGAGCTAAATTTTTCCTTGATTTTTTTCATAAAGTTCATAAAAATACCTTCTGTTCCTTTCAACAGTATAATACTCTTTAAATTAATATTTTAAATTTTATCAGATTTTTCTAATCATATTTTTAAATAGTAAAAAGAGATAACAAAAAAAGTAGAATAAATGATACTATAAAAAATCTTTTTTCTTCATCTAAGTTTTCTGAAATTTCAAAATCCTTTTCGATTCTTCTATAAAAGAAAATGCTCCATGAATTTCAATAGCTAGAATTATTATATCTTTATTCACACGAGATTTCTGAATCGCTATTATGGCGTTTTTTTTGGAAATTCTTCCCATTTCCTCAAGAACTTCATCAAGGAAATCCATTAAGTGATGAATAACTCCAAAGAAAAACATTAGATCTAAACTATTCTTTTGTAAACTTGTTTTTCTTACATCTTCTTGTAAAGGAATAATATTAGAAATATTTTTTTTCTGCATTTTTTTCTTTATACGTTTAATAGCAAAGGGATTCGTGTCAATTGCATAAATCGTACCTTTCTCTCCCACCATTTTAGCTGCTGGTATAGTAAAGAAGCCGAGACCACAACCCACTTCTAAAACATGTTGCCCTTTTTTCAACCCAGCTGGTATCAACAAATCCTCAGCATTCATGAACAAACTGTACAATGTATCATGCATGAAAGTGATTGAGAAAAATTCAATCCTATCACGTAAACTCATAAAACTAACTCACTAAAAGAGAAATTTCTAATTAGCTATTTAAAAATATGCAATCATTAGTATTCACTATTTACTGAGGAAAATTTTTAGACTCTTAAGAGAATCTCATAGCTAAATAACATCTTTTCGGGATGGGTGAAAATTTGACTTTAAAGAAAGAACAATTACTAATATCTGAAGATAATTTGCAAACTATAAATGACTTCTTTCTAAAAGAAGACAATCCTCTTATTGATAATCTTTTTGAGATTGTAGCAAAATATGGTGACGTTAAAGAAATCAATAAACAAGCCAAAGAAGCTCGTCAAATAGATAATCTGATGAATAAATTAGAAGATGTACAACCTGCTTATATCGATGATTTAGAATGGTTGATGAAAAAAAGAGATGATGAAGCTTTTATTTCCGTACCAGAATTTCAACGGAAAGTTTTAGGCGAAAAAGTAGAAAAAATCACTTTTGATGATTCTAATCCGGTTACATTAGAAATTAGTGCTTGCCAATATTTTCCTTTCTTAATCGCTGAGGCTAAACGTTCCTTAAAAGAGAAAGAATTAATGCCTGGCAGAGTCATTCGAGTTAGAAAAATGAAAGAGCAAGAACAGGATGGTGACCTTCTCGCTATGGCTATTGCTATGCAAGTGATTGGAGCATCATATGTCGAGACCTTAGATACTAAAGGAACAGCACTTGGTCCTGATGGAGCCCCTGTGAATGTTCATTTAGGGGGACCTGAAACAATAACAGGTTATTTTGGCGGAGTTGGCCAACCTAATGACTTTGCATTAAAATGGATTGATGAATACCTATATTATTATACTAAATATGGAGTTAAACAAGTTTTAAACATTAATCCTGGAACAGTTCTGTTGGGATATATGCTTCACAAACTTGGTGTTGACATGGAATTCAAAATTTCGGTATACATGGGGAATGATAATCCTTATTCCTGTTTATGGACACTTCTTACTGCAAAATTATTCAGCAGAGAAGATGGGAGCACTCCTTTAATAGGGTTTAATTTATCTAATTCCGTTAATAATAGAACAATGGAGCTTACAGCTGAATTTCGGAAAGATTTTGGGTTTGAGGACATTGTTCGATTTGAACACCACATTACAGAAACCCAGAAAAGTATTGTACGACAACCATATGATCGTACAGAAGAACTGGTGGAATTAGCTAAAAAAGTGAAAAATGTAAGCGCCAAACACGAAGGGGGCAAACAAGAAGTCGAAAAAACTCGAGAACATCCTTCTGATATTCTTGATTATTTCCGACCAAAATCAGATATATTAGAAGCAGAAGAAATGGATGCATTGAAGACCAATTATCTAGACAAGCATCATGCATTAAATGTTACAGCTGAAACCTTGACTAAAAACAAACTGACATTTATTGCAGCAAGAAACCTACATCATAAATAAAAAATCTAGGAGGTTGATTAAAAATGGGAAAAAAATTTGTGGCAGGTGGAGTTTCTCCAGCATTGGTCACATCATTTACTAAAGACGATAAAGTTGATGAAGAAGCATATAGAAAACTCATTCGATATGTTATTGATGATTTAGGAGTAACCGGTTTGTTACCAGCTGGTTCAACAGGTGAATTTTCATCACTTTTTTGGGAAGAACAGAAAAAAGCAATCGAAATAGCAGTGGATGAAGCGAATGGAAAAGTTGATGTAATAGCTGGAACGGGAACAAGTGGGACAAAAAGAACAATAGAAATGACAAAACATGCAAAAGATGTTGGTGCAGATGCAGCACTTATTGTAACACCATATTATATGAAACCATCAAATAGGGGATTATTCAAACATTATTCAAAAATTGCTGAAAAAGTTGACATCCCATTATTGCTATATCAATTACCAGCTTTAACTGATATTATCATCCCACGAATGGTAGTTGAGGATTTAGCTGTAGAACATGATAATATTGTTGGCATGAAAGATTCATGGGGAAATATGGCTTATTTAATGGAAATTTTAGAACGAGTAAAACCAGTTGCTCCTGATTTCAAGATTTTATGTGGATGAGATGAAATCGTTCTCCCAGCTTTTGCTGCTGGAGTAGACGGTTGTATACTTGCTTCAGCGAATTTTCTTGGCGATTATTGGATGGAAATAAAAAAATTGGTTGATGAAGGAAAAATCAAGAAAGCACGCGAAAAAGAAATGGAAATACATAAGATTACGAGAATAATCGTAAAAACTGGTGCTGCGGGTACAAAAGAGGCATTAAACATGATTGGCATTAAAGTCCGAAAACCCCGATTGCCATTAGAAATCGGAGGCTCCATAAGTCATGAATTACGATCCGAGTTACGATTAGAACTTGAACGAATTGGTAAGGTTCCGGTAAAAACAAAAATTAGTTTACCTGAAGAACCAGAGAAAATAGAAGAAAGATTTGGCTTTGTAGATGTAACCCCAGAGACAATTTTAGAAAAGAAACTTATAGTAGGGGAAGGATTTTTCGGTGGCGACAGGCAAGAAATGGGCCATGTTGATCTTCTCATGGGCCCACGAAATGGTCCGGTAGGAGAAGCATTCGCTAAAGCTTTAGCTATGGCGACCAAAAACCCTAAGAAACTTGAAGGACATGAACCATTACTTGCTCTTTTAGATACGAATGAAGCAGTAAAACCAGAAACAATCTTAATACCAAAAGTCTTTATCCGAAACTTACGACAAGCACAAATGGTTTTCGGACCAGTACAAGCTGGTGTAGCAGAAGGCATTATTCAATGTGTTAAAGAGGGATTCATTCCAGAAAAATATGTTAATGATCTTGTAGTTATAGCATCTGTTTTCGTCCACCCACAGGCAGTATCTCGCAATCGAGTATATGTAAACAATCGAAAAGCAACTGTCATGGCAGTACGAAAAGCCCTGGAAAACAAACCTTCTCTTGATTATCTTTTTGAATCTTCAGCTAGACATCCATTAAAAAATGAGCCGTAAAGATGGTTCATTCTTTTTTATTTTTTAAATTATCTCATTTTTCAACAAAGATTATTAAAATCAGCTACCCTATAGAAAACATGGAGGGATGTACTTTTAGTAAAAAGTAAGCTTTCTTTCCAAGAAAAAGAAGGCCTTGGTGAATGTTTAGTCATTAATTTATTTAATACTAAAACTTGTAATTTTAATTGTTCTTATTGTAAATACTCTGGCGAAAAAAATTATCATCAAAGAGTATTTCTTTTTCCTTTAACAAAAATATATAATGATATAAGCAATGAAATCACTAAAAATAATTATATTAAAACGGTTTATTTTGCTGGATCTGGTGAAGCAGCTCTTTATATGTTATATAGACATTTATTAAAGAAACTTAAAAGTGATTTTCCAAACTTGTATATTGGAACAAGAACAAATTGCTCTTTATTTTCT